>NZ_CP092467.1:0-233864 GCF_023374935.1 Citrobacter portucalensis
TCAGCGGGATTTGAAGAGTTTTTCCAGGTCATCGAGCGTGATGCCAAGTTTCTCTAAAAGCGCCAATTTCTCAGCCATCTCCGGACTCACATCACCCGGTGCGGCTGGCAGTTGAGGGTTCTCAGCACTCTCATCATGCGGTGGTTTTAACTTGGGCCGCCGGTAATGAATGCAGAAGAGTTTAGTGCGTCCCCGCTGGATCTCCGTGTAATCCAGATAGCCAATCTCCCGGAGCTGCTCCATGGCACGCCTCACCGTCTGGTTCTGCGAGAACACAGGGGATTTCAGGTTCAGGCGGGCCCGCAGACGCGCCAGAGATATCGGTGCCGGATCCCGGGGCAGACTCTCTATAAAGGTATAAAGGGCCTGGGCGGACTCCCGGCGTTTCAGGGCATTGATGGCCTTGAGCTGCAGTAACACTTTCCGGTCAAACTGGTAGAGTTCAAAGAGGCGCGGATCGGCCTGCAACTGGACGATATCCTTCTCCGTATCATAGTAGGCCGACTGCACCAGGTGTGTGATGTACTCTTTGGTGTGACTTTCGGTCGTGCGGGAAAACGAGATCACGGTACCCGCGATACGTTTTAGCGAGGGGCTGATACGCTCCCGGAGCTTGCGTGATGACTGACTGGAGGGGATCCCACAGAGTTTGGCGAACTCAACAAACGGCAGTTCAACCTTATCGCCGATAACCTTATGGCGTGCAAAGGAATGGATCACCCCTACCCAGGTCTTGAAGTCATTATCCATATCCAGGCGGGGACCGGTGATCTCCACCTTATCAAACCCTTCGGCTCTGGCGAGAGATAGACGCGTCAGTTCTTCCGTCGCATCAGTACGCGAAAGCGTGTTCTTTTTACTGTTTTTCAGTGATTTGAGAGTAGGGACAAACACTCCGAGCCGCATCAGTGCCACTGGCTGCACTGTATTACTGGCATTAGGAGTGAGATTTACGACTTCACCGGAGGATTTATCCACCTCTTCAAACAACTTTTTTAAGTCCAGATTGTCCTTGTCCAGAGAGCCCCCCGATCGGTGGATTGTTTTAGAATAAAAGCAGCCACTGTTCTCATGTTATGGCCTGTAAAACGCCAGACAACTGGCTTCAGTTTATGCACAGCCCTGATGAACTTTCAGGTGACATACTCACTGTAGTTTATATCAATCGCTTATTACAGCATATCCGTTGCATAATACAGCTTATTGTCTACCAGTTACAGCTTATGATTAACATGCTACAGCTTATGTGATCATGCTCCAGGCTCAGTCCTGACGCGGCCTTCAGAGGTGTCGGGATCTTCTTTGGATCTTACAGGGATCGCTTTAAGGATCTTATTACTGGATCGAATGACTGTATATGTGGATAACCTGCTGACCGACAAGGTAATTCAGACTGTTCATTAATGATCCCTTTTCATACCGGCAACAACGCGTACCTGCTCCTGCCAGCATCTGTGCTATTGCGCTTCCTCGCCGGTTCGCGGGCATAAGCCCGGTCACCGGACTGCGGCGAGCACTGATCTATTCATTTCTCAATACAGACTATGTCAAAACTGCACTTCTCTCAGAGCCATGATACGGAGGTTACATAGTACAGTTTGATTCTGGTTTCTTCCGATCAGACACAGCAACGGTAATTTGAGCCTGACCGATCAACATCGAGAAGTTTTTCTCTACACCTTTACGTGCTGTACCCGGATCCACAGCCAACTAGTGGTTGAAACATGCATACCATAACTCTATTATAATTGTACGGTATACATCCGTACATGCTATCGCCTTAAGTCCCGAACTCAACAAAACTGTCCGCTCTCTCAGATTAAAGAGTGGCCTGGGAGAGAAACCATGTCAGCACTGAAAAAGCAGCGCATTGACCTGAGATTAAATGAAGACGACAAACACATGATCGAAGAAGCTGCAGCAATGACTAACCAGTCAATTTCGCAGTTCATGGTCAGTACCGCCTCAGAACGCGCTGCAGAAGTTATTGACCAGCACCGTCGTCTGCTCCTCAATGAGGAGTCTTGGAACCTGGTTATGGATGCAATCATTAATCCGCCAGCACCGAATGACCGGCTGAAACGCGCCGCTAACCGTCTCCGGGAACTGGAGTAATAAATGGAGGGTTTAAGGATTGAGATTTTTTCAGAGGAAGTTGAATATGAATTAAGCAACTTCGATTGTGGAGAAGAGTATCTGAATACTTTTCTTACTGACCATCTGAAACGGCAGCATAACAGTAAGATCTTACGTGGTTATGTTCTCGTGACGAGAGAGAATAAACCGCGTGTGATGGGGTACTACACGCTATCAGGAAGTTGCTTTGAGAAAATACTTCTACCCAGCAAAACACAACAAAAGCGTGTACCCTACAAGAATGTGCCGAGCGTGACTTTGGGCCGTCTGGCAATTGATAAAAGCATTCACCACCAGGGATATGGAGAAACACTTGTTACCCATGCGATGAAAGTCGTGTATCAGGCCTCGCAGGCTGTGGGTATACACGGAATGTTCGTGGAAGCGCTGAACGACAACGCCAAAAAATTCTACCTTCGACTGGGTTTCATTCAGTTAAAGGAAGAAAACTGTAACTCGCTCTTTTACCCGACAAAATCTATTGAAGAATTGTTCGAAGTAAATGATGAATAAAACAGGTTTAGACTGATCCAGTAAAGCCGTACCGCTTATGTAAAGCGGCCTAGTCCTATTACAGTATTTTTGCCGAAACAGCTCTTCTGCGGTATCTAGGGAAGGTGCGAACAAGTCCCTGATATGAGATCATGTTTGTCATCTGGAGCCATGGAACAGGGTTCATTATGAGTCATCAACTTACCTTCGCCGACAGTGAATTCAGCAGTAAGCGCCGTCAGACCAGAAAAGAGATTTTCTTGTCCCGCATGGAGCAGATTCTGCCATGGCAAAACATGGTGGAAGTCATCGAGCCGTTTTACCCCAAGGCTGGTAATGGCCGGCGACCTTATCCGCTGGAAACCATGCTACGCATTCACTGCATGCAGCATTGGTACAACCTGAGCGATGGCGCGATGGAAGATGCTCTGTACGAAATCGCCTCCATGCGTCTGTTTGCCCGGTTATCCCTGGATAGCGCCTTGCCGGACCGCACCACCATCATGAATTTCCGCCACCTGCTGGAGCAGCATCAACTGGCCCGCCAATTGTTCAAGACCATCAATCGCTGGCTGGCCGAAGCAGGCGTCATGATGACTCAAGGCACCTTGGTCGATGCCAAGAGTGGCCTGACCCACAGCCTGGTCACTACCGCGGCCAACGAGCATGACCTCAATCAGCCGGGTAATCTGCTGCATGGAGAGGAGCAATTTGTCTCAGCCGATGCCGGCTACCAAGTGGCGCCACAGCGCGAGGAGCTGGCCGAGGTGGATGTGGACTGGCTGATCGCCGAGCGCCCCGGCAAGGTAAGAACCTTGAAACAGCATCCACGCAAGAACAAAACGGCCATCAACATCGAATACATGAAAGCCAGCATCCGGGCCAGGGTGGAGCACCCATTTCGCATCATCAAGCGACAGTTCGGCTTCGTGAAAGCCAGATACAAGGGGTTGCTGAAAAACGATAACCAACTGGCGATGTTATTCACGCTGGCCAACCTGTTTCGGGCGGACCAAATGATACGTCAGTGGGAGAGATCTCACTAAAAACTGGGGATAACGCCTTAAATGGCGAAGAAACGGTCTAAATAGGCTGATTCAAGGCATTTACGGGAGAAAAAATCGGCTCAAACATGAAGAAATGAAATGACTGAGTCAGCCGAGAAGAATGAATCGCCACGGAAAATCTAGACACTTCCGAGCCGTTGATAATACTGGTTTTCATATTCTGTCGGTGACATCTGATCGCTAGAACCATGCCGACGCTTACTGTTATAAAACATTTCGATGTAATCAAAAATATCGCTGCGGGCTTCTTCCCGCGTTCCGTAGATCTTTTTCTTTATCCGTTCGCGTTTCAACAACTGGAAAAAGCTTTCTGCAACCGCATTATCATGGCAGTTACCGCGACGGCTCATGCTGCCCTCCAGGCCGTGTGATTTCAGGAACGACTGCCACTCATGGCTTGTGTACTGACTGCCCTGATCCGAATGAACCAGCACCTGTTTTTGGGGATTACGCCGCCATACAGCCATCAGCAGTGCGTTCAGGACAATGTCCTTTGTCATCCGGGATTGCATGGACCAGCCGATAATTTTGCGTGAGAACAGATCAACAACAACGGCAAGATACAGCCAGCCTTCGTGGGTCCTGATGTAGGTTATGTCCGTTACCCAACGCTCATCCGGAGCATCCGGATTGAACTGTCGCTGGAGCCTGTTGGGCGACACGATACTGGCCTCGCCTTTACGTGCCCGCGGGCTCCGGTATCCGACCTGAGCCTTTATCCCGACACGTTTCATCAGTCGCCAGACCCGGTTCACTCCGCACTGTTGCCCGCTGTCCCGCAGATCCAGATGGATTTTGCGATAACCATAGACGCATCCCGATTCCAGCCAGAACTGTTTAATCTGTCCTGTCAGTCTCAGGTCTGCCTGATGGCGTTGTGAATGCGGCTGCTGAAGCCAGGCGTAAAAACCACTGGGATGAACATCCAGCACCCGACAGAGCAGGCGAACACGCCAGCAACAGGAGTTGTCACGGATAAAGGCGTACCTCAGTCGGACAGCTTTGCGAAGTACGCCGCTGTAGATTCAATTGGTCAACGCAACAGTTATGTGAAAACATGGGGTTGCGGAGGTTTTTTGAATGAGACGAACATTTACAGCAGAGGAAAAAGCCTCTGTTTTTGAACTATGGAAGAACGGAACAGGCTTCAGTGAAATAGCGAATATCCTGGGTTCAAAACCCGGAACGATCTTCACTATGTTAAGGGATACTGGCGGCATAAAACCCCATGAGCGTAAGCGGGCTGTAGCTCACCTGACACTGTCTGAGCGCGAGGAGATACGAGCTGGTTTGTCAGCCAAAATGAGCATTCGTGCGATAGCTACTGCGCTGAATCGCAGTCCTTCGACGATCTCACGTGAAGTTCAGCGTAATCGGGGCAGACGCTATTACAAAGCTGTTGATGCTAATAACCGAGCCAACAGAATGGCGAAAAGGCCAAAACCGTGCTTACTGGATCAAAATTTACCATTGCGAAAGCTTGTTCTGGAAAAGCTGGAGATGAAATGGTCTCCAGAGCAAATATCAGGATGGTTAAGGCGAACAAAACCACGTCAAAAAACGCTGCGAATATCACCTGAGACAATTTATAAAACGCTGTACTTTCGTAGCCGTGAAGCGCTACACCACCTGAATATACAGCATCTGCGACGGTCGCATAGCCTTCGCCATGGCAGGCGTCATACCCGCAAAGGCGAAAGAGGTACGATTAACATAGTGAACGGAACACCAATTCACGAACGTTCCCGAAATATCGATAACAGACGCTCTCTGGGGCATTGGGAGGGCGATTTAGTCTCAGGTACAAAAAACTCTCATATAGCCACACTTGTAGACCGAAAATCACGTTATACGATCATCCTTAGACTCAGGGGCAAAGATTCTGTCTCAGTAAATCAGGCTCTTACCGACAAATTCCTGAGTTTACCGTCAGAACTCAGAAAATCACTGACATGGGACAGAGGAATGGAACTGGCCAGACATCTGGAATTTACTGTCAGCACCGGCGTTAAAGTTTACCTCTGCGATCCTCAGAGTCCTTGGCAGCGGGGAACAAATGAGAACACAAATGGGCTAATTCGGCAGTACTTTCCTAAAAAGACATGTCTTGCCCAATATACTCAACATGAACTAGATCTGGTTGCTGCTCAGCTAAACAACAGACCGAGAAAGACACTGAAGTTCAAAACACCGAAAGAGATAATTGAAAGGGGTGTTGCATTGACAGATTGAATCTACAGCGGCTTTCCTGAGAAACGTAAGCGTCGTCTGAGTACCGTCTGGTCCCGAATCCAGGATCCTGTAACTTAAGCACCCACTTATTTTGCAGGTGGACACCTCATGCGCGCTAAAGAAAGACTTCCCCGGAAACACTATTCCCCTGAATTCAAAATGGAACTGGTCAGGCTGGCTCTTGAAGAAGAAGGCAGTATTGCCGCACTGGCCCGGAAACATGACGTCAATGATAACCTGCTCTTTAAATGGATAAGGCTCTGGCAGCGTGAAGGGCGGGTCTGTCGGCCCCGAAAAAACTCATCGTCGCTTCCTGCCCTGATACCCGTGCAGCTTCAGGCGGGCTCTTCTCTCCCAACCTTCGAACTACCATCCTGCTCTCCTCCCGCTACCTGCCACATAAAATGTCGGGGAGGAGAAATAACACTGACTCATCCCTCTGCTGAACTCATGAGCACTGTCCTGCGCGAACTGATGCGGGGGCCGGTATGATAAATCTTCCCGCAGGCACAAAAATCTGGCTGGTTGCCGGTATCACCGATATGCGCAACGGCTTCAATGGCCTCGCCGCAAAGGTGCAGACCGCGCTGAAAGATGACCCGATGTCCGGCCACGTCTTCATCTTCCGGGGACGCAGCGGCAGTCAGGTAAAACTGCTCTGGTCCACCGGCGATGGTCTGTGCCTGCTGACAAAGCGACTGGAACGTGGTCGCTTCGCCTGGCCCTCAGCCCGCGATGGCAAAGTGTTCCTGACGCCGGCGCAACTGGCGATGCTGATGGAAGGTATCGACTGGCGACAGCCAAAGCGGTTACTGACATCCCTGACCATGTTGTAGCGCTCTTTATCCTGGTTGTCGCAGAATCAGCCTGGTAAAATACAGGCTTATGAACGATACCTCTTCTGACGACATCCTTCTGCTGAAACAGCGCCTGGCCGAACAGGAAGCGTTGATCCACGCCCTGCAGGAAAAGCTGAGCAACCGGGAACGCGAAATAGACCATCTGCAGGCGCAACTGGATAAGCTGCGCCGGATGAACTTCGGCAGTCGTTCCGAAAAGGTATCCCGCCGTATCGCGCAAATGGAAGCTGACCTGAACCTGCTGCAGCAGGAAAGCGATACGCTGACCGGCCGGGTGGATGACCCGGCAGTGCAGCGCCCGCTGCGTCAGACCCGCACCCGCAAACCGTTCCCTGAGTCACTCCCACGGGATGAGAAGCGGCTGCTGCCGACTGAGCCGTGTTGCCCGGAGTGCGGTGGTTCGCTGAGTTACCTGGGTGAGGATGCCGCCGAACAGCTGGAGCTGATGCGCAGCGCCTTCCGGGTTATCCGGACAGTCCGTGAAAAGCATGCCTGCCGTCGGTGCGATCGCATCGTTCAGGCCCCGGCTCCTTCGCGCCCCATCGAACGGGGGATCGCCGGACCGGGGCTGCTGGCCCGAGTGCTGACCTCAAAGTATGCAGAGCACACACCGCTGTATCGCCAGTCGGAGATCTATGCCCGCCAGGGTGTGTGTTGAGTCGTTCTGTACTGTCGGGCTGGGTGGATGCGTGTTGTCGTCTGCTGGCACCGCTGGATGAAGCCCTTCAGCACTATGTCCTGACCGACGGCAAACTCCATGCTGACGATACGCCTGTCCCGGTGCTGTTGCCGGGCAATAAGAAGACGAAGACCGGGCGCTTATGGACGTACGTTCGAGACGACCGCAACGCCGGATCAGCGCTGGCCCCCGCAGTGTGGTTCGCTTACAGCCCGGACAGAAAAGGTATCCACCCTCAGACCCATCTTGCAGGCTTCAGTGGCGTACTGCAGGCTGATGCCTACGCCGGGTTCAACGAGCTCTACCGCGACGGCCATATAAAGGAAGCCGCGTGCTGGGCCCATGCCCGCCGAAAAATCCACGATGTTCACGTCCGTACCCCGTCAGTCCTGACGGAGGAGGCGCTGAAACGGATCGGCGAGCTGTATGCCATCGAGTCGGAGATCAGAGGTAAAAGAGCAGAGGAACGGCAGGCAGTCCGGCACCAAAAAGTGCTGCCGCTGCTGGCGTCACTGGAGGGGTGGCTGCGGGAGAAACAGAAAACCCTCTCAAGGCACTCAGAACTGGCGAAGGCGTTCGGGTATGCGCTGAACCAGTGGCCGGCGCTGATCCGCTATGCAGAAGATGGCTGGGTGGAGGTGGATAATAACATTGCCGAAAACGCCCTACGACGGGTCAGTCTGGGGAGAAAAAACTGGCTGTTCTTCGGCTCGGATCATGGTGGTGAGCGCGGTGCGTCACTGTACAGTCTTATCGGGACGTGCAAATTAAACGGCGTGGATCCGGAACGCTATCTGCATTATGTACTTGATGTCATCGCCGACTGGCCTGTGAACCGGGTGGGTGCTCTGCTCCCGTGGCGGGTTACTCTGCCTGCCTGACCAGCTTCACTTCGTCAATACGGTTCTCACTGCACGCTTACTGAGAAACTCCCGGTTCACACGCATAACTCGGGATCTTGCTGGAGAGAGTAACCCAGTGATTTTGCCCTTCGTTTAAGCCCGTCGAGTACGCGATTACGGTAGCGCTCTTCATAATAATCCGCGCCAGGATCGACATATTTCTGACCGTATTTAAGGGCATTGTAGAACAGTATTGCCAGTTTTCTTGCCGTTGCAGTGACTGCTTTTGCTTTCCCGATACGGGATGATAATCGACGATAAAAAGCACCCAGCGCTGTATCGCTCCGGCCAATTGTTGTGGCTGCCAGTCTTAGTGCAGCAGCAATTCGACTGGATGAACGCCGTGTTTTCGAGGACAGTACTTTTCCACCGGAGATCTTATTCCCCGGGGACAAACACAGCCACGAGGTAAAATGGCTCGCATCCGGCCAGCGATTCATGTCAGTACCGCATTCGGCAACGAATTTTAGTGCCAGATAAGGTCCGAACCCATGTATCTGTGTCAGGTCTGCTCCGGTAATTTTCCAGAGTAATGGCCTGACATCAAAGGAAAGCTGATTGGGCTGTTTTGTACGATGTCTGGCGGAGGGCAATACTCCTTCAGGCTCTTCAGTTCCGGTGCTGAGCTGCAATAATGAAGTTTCGATTTGATCATCACACTCACGGATTTTTTCCTGGTAAAAATCGAAAAATGCCACCGACTGTTCAAGTGCAAAAAGATGTTCAGGCTGCCAGTTCCCTGTCAGTGCCTGTTGAAGAACCTCTGGCGTCTTTTTACATCTGACATCACGATACTGGATCAATACTGAAGGATCGCGCTCACCACTGACAATAGCTCTGACGATTGAAAGACCGGTAACGCCAGTAATATCCGATACGGCATGATGCAATTGAACATTCATCTGCATCAACGCCTTCTGCATATGTTGGATATGAGCAGCCCGGTATTCAGTCAGGCGTTCCCGTTGTCTCAAATAAGACCTGAGTACGGAAATGTCGTGTTCAGGTCTGAAACTGGCCCGAAGAAGGCCAAATGAATGCAGCTTCTGCAGCCACTGTGCGTCATTGACATCAGTCTTGCGACCGGGAACATTTTTTGCGTCTCTGGCATTAACAAGGATCACATTGAAACCCGCAGCCTCAAGGATCTCAAAAGCAGGCAACCAGTAAACGCCAGTGGACTCCATGGCAATGGTCGTAATGTGACAGGTTTTGAGCCAGTCGGACATCCGATGAAGGTCGCCAGTGAAACTTTGAAAAGTTCTGACCGGCTCGGCGTCAGCATCCGGTGGAACGGCGACTACGTGGAATTCAGCGCCAATATCAACGCCCGCAGCATGAGGATGGATAACAGACATTCGGGAGGATTTTTTCATGGAAATCTCCTTGCTCATTTTTCGATGAACGAAGGAGGGGACGACGGAGAAATCACCTTCCTGAACGGGATCAAAGTCACCACTGCCGGATCCGCCACAGTCCCTGAACCATGTTTTTTTACGGGGTCATACCACCAAAAGGCCGACGGCTGCTTCCTTCGCTAAATTAGCCTGCCAACTTTTCCGGGGAGTTTCTGAGACTCAGGACGGGGTTTCACCCATGGACAGTTTTTTAATATGTCCCGTTCGTCGGTAACCCGTTTCAGCTCTTTCTGGAGACGGCGGATCTCGGCCTGAGCATCTGACTGTTCTTTATTAGTGGAAGAATCCGGACCGTACTTCTTTATCCAGGCGTAAAGGCTGTGGGTGGTGATATCGAGACGTGTTGCAACGCTGGCAACAGAATAACCGCGATCAACAACCTGTTTGACTGCTTCAGTTTTAAACTCTTCGGGATAACGCTTACCGCTCATGGGCACCTCTCTTTAAGCCATCTTAAATGACTCTGAGGTGTCTGTTAAACCCATGGCGATTCAGTAGTCAATTCCTCACCATTCAAAACCATCCGCTGGATCTTCGTTAGCTTCAGAGCGTCTGCCACACCTTGTTAGTACGCAGTAATTCCTCTTCCTCGACGCATGCGCCTGCGTGCGCACGCTTTCTGCGGCGAGCGGATGATATTGACTGAAGCATGCAGCAGACTTTCAGTTGGATGCTGAACTGAAAACGGCTACATTTTGATCGGCTTTGCAATTTTTAAGGTGGTTTGCAATTTTAATGTTGCTTTGCGATTTTTATCAAGATTTAATAGATTAATGCAAAGATGATAACAAGGAACAGAGAATGGGACTGATGGAAACGCTTGACCAGTGCATTAATGCTGGTCATGAAATGACGAAAGCTATCGCGATTGCACAGTTTAACGATGATAGTCCGGAAGCTAGGAAAATTACCCGTCGCTGGCGTGTGGGTGAGGCCGCCGATCTGATTGGTGTTTCTTCTCAGGCAATCCGTGATGCCGAAAAAGCAGGACGCCTTCCACATCCTGATATGGAAATGCGTGGACGGGTGGAGCAGCGGGTGGGCTACACCATTGAACAAATCAATCATATGCGGGATGTATTTGGCACCCGTTTGCGCCGTCCTGATGACAGCGTTCCGCCCGTTATTGCGGTGGCAGCACATAAAGGGGGGGTTTATAAGACATCGGTATCTGTCCACCTGGCACAGGATCTGGCGCTGAAAGGGCTGAGGGTACTACTTGTCGAAGGGAATGATCCTCAGGGCACAGCCTCCATGTACCACGGTTGGGTTCCTGATTTGCATATCCATGCCGAAGACACACTGTTGCCTTTTTATCTCGGTGAGCGCGATGATGCAGCCTATGCCGTCAAATCCACCTGCTGGCCGGGTCTCGACATCATTCCGTCATGCTTGGCTCTGCACCGCATTGAAACAGAGCTCATGGGAAGGTTTGACGACGGAAAACTCCCGACAGAACCCCACATGATGCTTCGCCTGGCCATCGAAACGGTGGCTCATGATTATGATGTCATTGTTATCGACAGTGCACCGAACCTCGGTATTGGTACCATCAATGTTGTTTGTGCTGCGGATGTACTCATTGTGCCAACGCCAGCTGAGTTATTCGATTACACCTCTGCCCTTCAGTTTTTTGACATGCTGCGCGATCTGTTAAAAAACGTGGATCTGCAGGGTTTTGAGCCTGACGTCAGAATTCTTCTGACCAAGTACAGCAATAACAATGGCTCGCAGTCACCCTGGATGGAAGAACAGATCCGCGATGCCTGGGGAAGCATGGTACTGAAAAACGTTGTACGCGAGACCGACGAGGTCGGTAAAGGTCAGATCCGTATGAGAACAGTGTTTGAGCAGGCTATCGATCAACGCTCGTCTACAGGAGCCTGGCGAAATGCGCTGGCTATCTGGGAGCCTGTTTGTAATGAAATTTTTGATCGCCTGATTAAACCTCGCTGGGAGATCAGATAATGAAACGTGCTCCAGTTATTCCAAAACATACCATAAAAGATATTCGCCCCGAAACTGAGCCGTCAGCGGCACCCGCTGCACCGATGGTTGATTCATTAATCGCACGTGTAGGAGCCATGGCTCGTGGAAATGCCATACTGCTTCCAGTTTGCGGCCGGGAAGTGAAATTTATTCTGGAAGCCATCCCGGGCGAGAGTGTTGAAACGGCATCGAGAGTCTGGTCAGGTAATGAACGAGACCAGGAACTACTGACCGAAGACGCGCTTGATGATCTAATCCCCTCTTTCATCCTGAGTGGTCAGCAGACGCCTGCGTTCGGACGACGGGTAGAAGGTGTCATTGAGATTGCAGATGGTAGTCGCCGTCGTAAAGCCGCCATTCTGACATCATCGGATTATCGTGTTCTCGTCGGGGATCTCGATGACGAACAGATGATGGCTTTATCACGGCTGGGTAATGATTACCGCCCTGTCAGTGCTTATGAACGGGGCAACCGCTATGCAAAGCGGTTGGAAAATGATTTTAACGGCAATATCTCTGCTCTGGCTGAAGCTGAGAATATTTCCCGTAAAATCATCACGCGTTGCATCAACACGGCCCATTTGCCAAAATCAGTGGTTGCCCTGTTTACTCACCCTGGTGAACTTTCCGCCCGCTCTGGGGAGGCGCTGTATAAAGCATTTTCGGGAAAAGAAGCTTTATTGTTGCAACGGACACAACAGCTTCATGAGCAAAAGAAAGCGGGAGTTATCTTTGAATCCGAGGAAGTTATTGGTTTACTGACAGATGTTCTGAAAGAGCCATCAGGTAAAAAAGTTAACCTTAATACCCGTCATCAATTTGTACCTGGTGCGACAGCCCTATACAAAGGCGATAAGGTGATTTTTAATCTCGATAAATCTCGTTTACCTGCCGAATGTATCGAGAAGATAGAAAGCATACTGCGTGACTTACAAAAAGTTTAGCCTGTTTAATGTTACAAGCGAGCGTTATCATTAATTTCAAATATCCTTAATGCGTTACATGCTGCTTCGGAATATATACATCCGAAGCAGCTATTCTCTGCACTATAACACCAGTGGTGTTAAAAAGGTCTGTTTTCTTATCTCAACCTGATTGTTACCATAATCTAAGATCTAGTTTCTGCTACTTTTTCTTAACTAGTTCCACGGTTCACCCCTCAGCCTGCATATCAGAACTCAGACGGTAACCCATCCCGGAATACTGATTCCACACACCAGATTAACTGGGACCACGGTCCCACCTCCTACTTGCGTGGCAAAACTCACCCGCTAATCCCGCCCGGAATACGGATTCCACACACCAGATTAATGGGACCACGGTCCCACCTCCTACTTACGTGTCAGAACTCACCCGTTAATCCCGCCCGGAATACGGATTCCACACACCAGAATAACTGGGACCACGGTCCCACCTTCTACTTGCGTGGCAGAACTCACCCGTCAACCCCAACCGGGAATATCGATTCCACACGCCGGATTCACTGGAACTATGATTCCACTCTGTTCAGCTGTTTTTATCACAATACCGATTTTAAGATTGTTACAGTGATTCCTGTATTCGGTGCGTAAGAAGATTATGTTCGTTTTGTTCCCTGGTGCTTCCTCGCTCACTCGCGGGCTTCGCCCTGTCGTTCGGCTGCGGCGAGCACTACTGATTCTCTCTGAAAGGGGAATTTAACTGAACCTAGCAATGGGGATATCTTTCCAACGGGTGGTGTAAGCAGGGGAGAGCATATCGCGTTTCATCTGCCAGGAAGGCGCAATCCCTCGGCTGGTAAACCAGACCTGTCCCAGACCGGAATGATTAATATCATCGAGAACCTTCATTAGCTCAGCGCGGTGAGGACGTGGCGAACGTTCGTCAAACAGCTGCAGCTGCGAAACGCCGGAGCCGGTGAAGTCATTCAGCATCACACCGGCTTTGGCATACCGGTGCCCGTCCTTCCAGATGCGCTCCAGAGCCGTTGTGGCGGCCGCAATGATGTCCCGGGTGTCCTGAGTGGGGGTAAGCAGTTTCTCAGTGGCCACGTTGCCGTAGTAAGGCTCTTTAACGGCGAACGGAGACGTTTTGATGAATACGGAAATATGCCGACAATACTGGCGCTCTTTACGCAGCTTTTCTGAGGCCCGCTCTGCGTACTGACAGACAGCCTGCCGCAGCGAATCGTACTCCGTGATTTTCTCTCCAAAACTGCGGCTGCAGACAATCTGCTGTTTCACTGGCGGGGCTTCCTCAAGCGACATGCAGCTTTCCCCGTTCAGTTCGCATACTGTTCGCTCGAGAACGACGGAGAAATTTTCCGGATGAAGGCCGGGTTCGCCTGGGCCAGATCGAGCGCGGTCCTGATGCCAAGGACATTGAGCTTGCGTGCAATACGGTTTCCCACGCCCCAGATCTCTTCGACCGGCTGCAGTGAAAGCAGTTTCCGCGTTCGCTGTGGATTCCCCCGGGTCAGGGCGAGCACACCACGAAACTGTTTCCACTCTTTAGAGGCCCACTGGGCTGATTTAGCGAGGGTTTTCGTCGGTCCGGCACCCACGTCGATGGTCAGACGGGTACAGTCATACACGTGCTGGCGCAGCTGCCGGCCGAAATCCTCCAGGTCCATGCAGTGCTCCACACCGGTCAAGTCAAGGAACATCTCGTCGATCGAATACTGTTCCACCCTGGGGGCCAGCTCCTCCAGGCAGTTCATCACGCGCGCCGACATCGAGGCATTTATGTGGAATAGAAAATCAATATAAATAATGCATGCTTTAAAAGATTACTATGAACTAAAAGCATACGTCCGAAATTGTTACCACATATCAAGATTCACAACTAATAATTTCGTATATTAATCCTCCAAGGCAGGTAGTCAGCTATCTGTTTGGCTTCCCTGATGCGATGGTAAAATGAAAAGACCACCGTTATGGGTTTAATAAAAAGATGCAGTCTTCTCCAGCTCAGCATGTTAGAAGGATTTTTCAATGGATGTTGAAATCAAATACTGCAATAACATAGATAACGCTTGCATTACACTCTCTGAAAATAAACTTAACATTAAGTTCGCTCCAAATGGCACGGGTAAAAGCACCATATCACGTGCCATTTTGCACAGTGTTTCTCGTGATGCCGCTGGTCTTAACAGTCTGCTACCTTTTAAGTTTCGAGCAGTGAATCCCGACGATTTTCAGCCCAGTGTAACGGGTACAGAGCAAATTCAGGATGTAATGTGCTTTGATGAAAAGTACGTGTCTCAGTTCACATTTCAGCCTGATGAACTGATTAGTAACAGCTTTGACATCTTTATCAAAACAGAAGCCTACAACCAAACGGAGCGAGAGATCGACTCGATGGTAATGGCAATCCGGCAGGAATTCAGTGGTAATGATGAGCTTGAGCTATTTATTACACATCTTCAGGAGCTTAGTGGTGCGTTCAAGCTGACAAGCAAGGGCTTATCTAAAGCCTCTACGGGGATGAAGGGGTTGGCAGGGGGTAACAAGCTTCAGCATATTCCCTCCGGGCTAGAGCCTTATCAGCCATTTATTCAGAGTCATCGTAATGTAGAGTGGATCGAGTGGCAGACCAAAGGGTATGAAAATTTCTGCTCACTCTCTGAGGGATGCTGTCCTTTCTGCACAGGTGATTCTCACGAAAAAGCAGAACAAATTAGCAAAGTAAGCGCTGAATATGACAAAGCAGTGATCAAAAATCTGGTTGGTATCATCACAGTACTTGATAAATTAGGCGAGTATTTTTCCGAAGCCGCACGCTCCCGTCTGAGGGAAATAACGACGTTACAGGGAGGATTGGAGAAGAAGCATGAAGACTACCTTGTTACCGTAAAGCAGCAGACAGAAAATCTTCTGGCCATGCTCTTAACATTAAAAACCCTGAACAGTTTTACTTTTAACGACGCCGGAAATATTCGTGCCTCTTTAGCCTCTTTTCGTTTGGATGTGAAGTATTTTTCCGAGCTGCAATCTGATAAAACTCTTGCAACAATTGGGAGACTGAACGCCTCGTTAGATAGCCTCATTTCCCAGGCTGGTTTGCTGCAGGGGCAAATCAACAAGCAGCGCGCTGGCATGCAGCGGCTCATTCAGAAACACAAGAAGGATATCAACACTTTTCTGGCATATGCGGGTTACCGCTATCAGGTAGATATATCTGGCGATGGAGAACAGTGCCGTCTTAAGCTTCGCCATGTCGACTATACCGACTATCTCAGTGGAGGTAGCCAACATTTGAGCTACGGCGAGCGTAATGCCTTTTCGATCGTTCTTTTTATGTACGAATGCCTGGCTCGTAAGCCCAACCTGATTATTCTCGATGATCCTATCTCTTCGTTTGATAAAAACAAAAAATTTGCCATCCTGGAAATGTTGTTCCGCCGTGACTCATCTGAGTGTTTGAAAAACCAGACGGTACTGATGCTTACACATGACGTTGAGCCAATCATCGATACTCTGAAGTCGGTGAAGAAGTTGTTTAGTAACCAGGTTACTGCATCCTATTTACGTTATAGCACTGGCACGATAACTGAATTACCTATCCGCGAAAGCGATATTCTGACGTTTGCCCAAATCTGCAAAGTGGTTCTCGAATCCGACTGTGATGACCTGATCAAGCTCATTTATCTTCGCAGGCATTATGAAATCATGGACAATCGAGGTGATGTTTATCAGGTACTTTCTAACTTATTTCACCGCCGAGAGGAACCAATCGACACACGCCTACCTCTGATTGAAGGAACAGGGTACCCGATGATGGACCCGGAGAGCTTCCTTAATGGATGCAGTTTAATCACTAAAAATATTTTTGGTTTTGATTACCCCCATATGCTGAGCTTGCTGAATGATCCTGACAAAATTCTGTCGTTATATCGAAGCTGCACGAATGGCTATGAAAAACTTCAGGTGTTCCGACTACTGGAACCTGAGGCCGATAACCGTGTCATTCGCAAGTTTGTGAATGAAACCTATCATATTGAAAACGAGTTTATCTGCCAACTAGACCCCACACGATTCGATCTTATCCCGGAATACGTTATTGTTGAATGTGACAGGCTGCTCCTTAATATCGGGGCGTCGAACGATGATGCTGAACTGGAAACGGCCTGAGCGTATGGTCTAGATGTAACTCTTCTTAGCAGTGAAGGTGAGTAGTAATACTCACCTACTTGGATCTCCAATTCAATTGAGCCTGCTGATAAGCACGCCTTTTTGGCGAGAAACAGAAGCCTCTAAAGTTGGGACATGCGAGACATGGCGCTTTTTATGCCGCCAGATAGTATCTTTCTGGCCCTGTAATGACAAAAAGCTGATTTTCGTTAACAATAACCCTGTTTAAATATCCAGATAAAAACATTTCCTCTGGGTCAAATGAGTGATACAGTTTCACCCATAAGACCCAATGGAGGCAATATGTCTGAATTTGAATTACTGGCGCAGGATCTGCTTGAGAAAGCAGAGGCGGAAGAACAACTGCGACAGGAAAATGATAAAAAGCTGCTCGGGCAGGTGCTGGAAATCTATGACCAGAAGTACGTGGCTGAACTGCTTAGAAAAGTTGGTAAAAATGAGTGGAGTCGCGAGACTCTTAATCGCTGGATTAATGGTAAGTGCTCACCTAAGTCGCTGACGTTAGCCGAAGAGGAACTTCTACGAAAAATGCTTCCGGAAGCGCCTGCTCATCACCCTGACTATGCCTTCCGGTTTATTGACCTGTTTGCTGGCATTGGAGGTATACGGAAGGGCTTCGAAACCATCGGTGGCCAGTGCGTTTTTACCAGTGAATGGAATAAAGAGGCTGTGCGCACATATAAAGCTAACTGGTTTAACGATGCTCAGGAACACACTTTCAATCTCGATATTCGGGAAGTCACGCTCAGTGATAAACCTGAAGTACCTGAAAACGATGCCTATGCTTACATTAATGAGCATGTGCCGGATCATGATGTACTTCTGGCAGGTTTCCCCTGTCAACCGTTCAGCCTTGCGGGTGTAAGCAAGAAAAACTCGCTCGGGCGCGCGCATGGTTTCGAATGTGAGGCTCAGGGAACGCTCTTCTTCGATGTGGCGCGTATTATCCGCGCAAAAAAACCTGCCATCTTTGTTCTTGAAAACGTTAAAAACCTGAAGAGCCATGACAAGGGTAAAACCTTTAAAGTCATCATGGATACCCTCGACGAACTGGGCTATGAAGTTGCGGATGCAGCTGAGATGGGCAAAAACGATCCTAAAGTTATCGACGGAAAGCACTTTTTACCTCAGCACCGAGAACGTATCGTTTTGGTCGGTTTCCGTCGTGATCTGAATATTCACCAGGGTTTTACCCTGCGCGATATTAGTCGTTTTTATCCGGAACAGCGTCCGTCATTTGGCGAACTGCTGGAACCCGTGGTTGACAGCAAATATATACTGACGCCGAAACTCTGGGAGTATCTCTATAACTACGCCAAAAAGCACGCAGCTAAGGGTAACGGATTCGGTTTTGGCCTCGTTAATCCTGAAAATAAAGAAAGCATTGCCCGTACGCTTTCTGCTCGCTATCACAAAGACGGGTCTGAAATTCTGATAGACCGTGGCTGGGATATGGTCACAGGTGAAACAGACTTCGCGAACGAAGAAAATCAGGCGCATCGGCCCCGCAGGCTGACTCCACGAGAGTGCGCGCGCCTTATGGGTTTTGAAAAAGTAGATGGCAGGCCTTTTCGCATTCCTGTGTCAGACACTCAGTCGTACAGGCAGTTCGGTAACTCCGTAGTGGTGCCCGTGTTTGAAGCCGTAGCCAAACTGCTTGAACCTTATATCCTGAAAGCGGTTTATGCCGATTCGTGCAAGGTTGAACGAATCTGAACGCTCCTCCCGGTATTTATGCCGGGAGATTATCTATGGAATATCTGCGTAAAGCCCTGTCAGCTCAGCAATAAACGCGCCTAGCGTCATTAGCTCAGCTCTCACCGCCTCCGGGTATTTTTTGTGCAGAGATGATGGCACGACCAGTCTGACACCCGACTCCCGCATCTCCCGATATTGAGCCAGAGAAACTCCCTCCTGGAGTGTAAACAGATGCACCTGATGAATTTTATCGGCCTCATTCAGTATCTGACGCCAGCGATCCTTACAGGTAGTCTTGACTGCCAGCATGCGCAGATTTTCTACGGGAAACTCAGTATCGTGGTAAGCCCCTGCGGAAGGGAAAAGGAAATCGGGCTTTTTATTACCTTCTGTGACGGCCTGCGTCGCAAAGTGTCGCAGGCCGTGCTCAATGAATAGATGCTCCAGGTGCAGTTCCAGCGACTTCCCGGCTCTGGATTTACGGCGATTGCTGACAGAATTGGCCAGCGCAATAAATTCATCCACAGAGCCAAATCCTTTTCGGATGATATCCAGAACATGCAGTTCCTCAACCAACAGAAATATGTCGTACTCCACGCGCCGGCGGTCAAGAAGTTGCTCATCCGGATCAAGGGAATTTTTCACATAATGGCTGGCTGCATACTGAATAATTTCACTTCCCGACGGAAAGCGCAGGTGCCAGTCTTCAGGTAGAATATATTTATGATTTACTGGCGCTTGCTGTAGAGATAGTCCGCCAAGAATCTGTCCTGCGGGGCCGGATATAAGCGCTCCGGGTATAACTTCACCAATAGCGGTCTCAATGACGTCCTCTTCATCAGTGCTGGCGCATACCCAAATATTTACTTCCTTACAGTCCCCCCCTTGCTCATCAAGCTTGAAAGCCAGGAGCGTCAGAGCCCCTGTATTTTCAGGATCCTGAAGTGGGCTGCCTCTACCCCAGCGGGTAATCCTTTTTTCATTCCGGGTTTTACCAAAATGACGGCTGTTATAATAAATTGCCCGGGCTTCGCTGTCTGGGCAATCATGCGATGACACATGTGCGGTGAGAAAAACCGAAGGGTTCAGTTCACGGGTATGGTTGATAGACGGAAACAGTTTTTCAACGATACCTGAAGGGATATAAAGCCCTACCTGGTGACCACCTGTTGCGCCGGTATCGTTGGCGGAAAGGCGTTTGATGTAGACGAAGTAATTCTCACATGCGATCTCAAGTAGCCAGTTGTGGAAAACCGACATAAGCATCCCCTGTTACCCTGAAACTCTACTCACCATTTTTTCATAATTATATACAAACAGCCAGAAAGGCTGTTACAGGCGATTTGATCTGCAACCTATTGGTTAATATGCTCTGATGTGCGCAATCTTCGTTTTTTGCTCATATTGGTTCATTTTATCCTCCGGATTTACCGGTTAATTTTGCAAGAGCCTGTTCTACTTTTTTAATATCCTGCTCTACAATGGCTTTCTCATCAGGCGTGAGCGGGACCTCTTCGAGATAACGCCTGATAGATGTTTTACTCTCCAGCATCAGTCCGCGCGCACTGTCTTTCAGCAGATTAAAATCGCAACCAATGCAGGCCATTCTGTGCGGGCAACTGCTCCAGAATGGATTCATGCAGAAGGACTCACCAAGGTCATAATAGGTCGCCGGATCAGTGGGCGAGACCGCTTCCGGATCGTGATCGACCAGTACGCTTATCATATGGGCTATCCGATCGGCCTTCACAAATGACGCTGCCAGCTGTGTAGGGCGGATGCGAATGTAATGCAGGGTTGACTGTGGTGATGAATGACCTGACCACTGCATCAGTTCATACAGCGACATGCCCTGTGGTACGCTGGCAAGCGCAGTCAGGGCTGAAACCCGTCCACGGTGGCTGGTTATGGCGCCTCCGCTGTCTTCAACCGGCAGCCCCGCTCTGGCGCAGAGGACTGGGATGACCGTCCGGTTAATCACATCGCTGCCTGCCGGCTTGCCGCGATACTGGAAGAGATAACGGACTTTTTCTCCGGTGCGATCATCATTCAGTTTTGCCTGATCCACGGGGCGGATGTTCAACCATATGTCTACATATTTTTTTACAATGACAGAGACGGGTTTAACAAATGCTTTCGATGTCTTTCCTGCCGGGACGTTTAGATAACATAGTGTTCCGGCAGGAACGACACTACCATCCTCCCTGATAATGTCTTCTGACTGAGGCGTGACGCATTCCGTAGTCAGGCGCAGGAGTTCATTCTGTCGTAAACCTGCATGGGTCCAGATAACAGCCATTGCCTGAAGCATGGAAAGGGGATAGTGAATTTCACTGAGCAGGTCTTCGTGGCGCAGGTTCAGACTGGCCCAGATGAGTTTGAGCCAGACGGGATCATCTATCACTCTCGGATTTACACCACGGCGAAAAAGTGGGGTATCCGGCGTGAAAAGGTGACGGGCGGGGCTGAAATTAAGGCGTCCCCAGCCCCAGAGTTCGAAATCGCTCATAAATCGTCGCAGCGAATAGATAAAATGTGCACGTGAATGTGGCATCATGGGCTCTCCGGAGCGTTTGGACTTCCGCAGTCCATGTTCAGTCCCCAGAGACAGCTCATCCACTTTCATTCGCCCCACAGCAGCGATAAAACTGGCACATGTCTCAATAGACCAGTCTGTCGGGACCTTCACCTCGGGATGCTCCTTTGCCAGCCAGAGGCCGCAGCGAAGAATAAAGCTGTACTGGTTTTCACGGGTTCTGGGACGAAGCACAGATGTCTCACGCCAGCGTCTGCACCATGCGACCCATTCAGGGCTGATATTTTCGACCGGCTTCTCATGCCATTCGGTGTAGTTACGCATTCGTACCGGCTTTGCAATAATGCCAAGTGCGGCAAGCCCATGAGAAATTTTCCCTACGTGTCTTGATACGCGCTTATCGTGGTACTGCTGAGCTTGCCAGAGAAGCTCTGTGGTCATCTCTTCAAGCCTGGGATTATCATTGAGTAGCATCAGCAGACCCAGGGGGGAGGAAACGGCATGCCGCAGGTGCTGAGGGGAATAGCCCAGTGATATCAGTGCTTCCGAGAGCCGGTTCAGCTGGTCCCGGAAAATCGCGTTGCCGTAGATGGCACTGGCGTAAAGCGACAGAGTGTTTTCATGAGGGATCTGAAGCGGCGACGTGAATGAACCGAGATGATATGCAAATGCCATCATAAGTGGTTTACCGCGACGATATTTATCAAACAGGGAGATCCACTGGTCTTTCCGCCAGTTCCAGCAAGGTTGCCCTACATTTTGCATTTCAGTCAGCATCGCCATAATTACAGTGCGGGTAAGTCTACAGCCGGTGCCACTGGTGTTGGCGATATCCAGCAGGGGGGTGATCAGGGAAGAGAGGGAACCGGACCTGCCATAGTTACGGGAGCGTTTATGGCTTGTACTTAGCGCTTCTTTCTGCTCAGGACTAAAGCCAGCGTGCAGGTCATAATCTGCACGGCAAAAATGCGCGTATATGAAACCTTTATCACGCTTGCCTGTCATTCTCTCTCTCCGGGCCAAACATGATAGCTGCGATTTTCCGGTCAGTCTCCGCAACAGTCATCGCCATTCTGGCCGCAAGATCAGTGCCTGAAAGATGGATATATATCTGCGTGGTGCGTAGATCACGATGACCAGCATAGGTTGCTATCTCATGCAGCTTCCATCCCGCCCGGGCAAGATGTGTCAGTCGCAGGTGACGAAAGGTGTGCGTGGTCAGAAATGGCATGCTGGTCCTGTCTGACCACTAGCGAACCGTTTTACTCCAGCTCCAGTATGAAAGCGGTGAGCCATAATTTCTGTCAGAAAACGGGTAATGACTCCAACTTACTGATAGTGTTTTATGTTCAGATAATGCCCGATGACCTTGTCATGCAGCTCCACCGATTTTGAGAACGACAGTGACTTCCGTCCCAGCCTTGCCAGATGTTGTCTCAGATTCAGGTTATGCCGCTCAATTCGCTGAGTGTAACGCTTGCTGATTACGTGCAGCTTTCCCTTCAGGCGGGATTCATACAGCGGCCAGCCATCCGTCATCCATACCACGACCTCAAAGGCCGACAGCAGGCTCAGAAGACGCTCCAGTGTGGCCAGAGTGCGTTCACCGAAGACGTGCGCCACAACCGTCCTCCGTATCCTGTCATACGCGTAAAACAGCCAGCGCTGACGTGATTTAGCACCGACGTAGCCCCACTGTTCGTCCATTTCAGCGCAGACAATCACATCACTGCCCGGCTGTATGCGCGAGGTTACCGACTGCGGCCTGAGTTTTTTAAGTGACGTAAAATCGTGTTGAGGCCAACGCCCATAATGCGGGCGGTTGCCCGGCATCCAACACCATTCATGGCCATATCAATGATTTTCTGGTGTGTACCGGGCTGAGAGGCGGTGTAAGTGAACTGCAGTTGCCATGTTTTACGGCAGTGAGAGCAGAGATAGCGCTGATGTCCGGCAGTACTTTTACCGTTACGCACCACGCCTTCAGTAGCTGAGCAGGAGGGACAACTGATGGAGATGGAAGCCACGGGAGCACCTCAAAAACACCATCGTACACTAAATCAGTAAGTTGGCACCATTACCCACTTTTGCCTGACCATGTTTTCCTCCGGGGAATGGGCTGGCGGTTTCCATAAAATGGCGGACCTTTTTCAGTAACTGCCACATTGAGCGGCACTGATGATTACGGGTTATCGTGTCATGAAGTGCCTGCCATAGCCGTTCCACATGATTCACCCACGGCGAGTAAACCGGCTGGTAAATTACCCTGAACTTGGGATTTGCTTTCAACCAGCGCTGTGTTTCGCGGCTTTTATGGATAATGTAGTTATCAACGATCAGCGTGATTGTTTTCGCCCGCCGGTAAGTGGCTTTCAGGTGCTTCAGCAGAGCGATAAACAGCGCTGAACTTTTGCTGTTGCCGCCCACGTAGCTGACTTTACCCGTGCCACTGTGCAGTGCGCCGGCCAGATAGTATTTTTCGTTCTGCCCCGGCGTCACTACCCGTTTCTGCTGTCCGCGCAACTGCCAGTCCGCACCGATTTTAGGATTAAGGTGGATATCCACTTCATCTTCATAAAATACCGGATGCTCTGCGCTGCATTCATCCAGCGCTTTGTGGATTACCGCCATCTTTTCATCTTTATGTGGGTCACGGATACGCAGAGTTGGCGCGGCCCTGCGCCATACAAGCCCCGCAGATGGCAACCAGCGGCGAACGGTTCCTGCATGTAACTGGCAACCGGTTATCTCATTGATTTTTATTGCCAGTAATTCGGTGCTCCAGCGTGAACGTTGATAACCAAAATCGCCGGGAGAATGCTTTATCAGCTCACGTAACAGGGTGCAGATATGTTCAAAAGGCCAGCGTCGGGAGCGCCCTGCGGGTAAGGATTTCAGGCCTTCAATACCTGAGTGCGTAAACCAGTTAATCCAGCGACCAACGGATGAACGGGCACAACAGAGAGTTCTGGCAACATCGCTGACCCGTTCACCCCGATGAAGCATCAGCATGGCCGTGAGTCTGCGGGCATGATTTTTATCACGCGTTTTATGAATAGCTTTCTGCATCAGGCGTCGTTCGCCACGGGGTATTGGTACTATGATCGGCATCGCTCAGTCCGGTTGGTGATTTTGGTTGGTTTGGCGATTGATCAGATCGCACAATCCGGGCTGAGTTCCCTTTCAGTGATCTACTATTCCGCGCAGCTATTTAGCCTCATCACAAATAATGTCATTCAGCGTTTCGATAAGTGATTCTAATTTATTCTCAGTTAATTTCATAATCGTTATTAGCTCACTGTGCAATTAAGGTTGCTCTTGATTGTTTCATTTATTTTTGGCGGTAGTTATTTGAAAGCATCTTTCCAGGAAAATCTTTGCATTCATCATTCACTATTTGACAGAGCCGTGCCCTGATGCAGACTGCGCCAGCGCCAGGGTTCTGTCTGACCCGCGACTGACCAGAGACCGGTCGCCTGACGACGGGCTTCGTCTTCCAGGGTTACGTAGTCGTCCCGGATGGCTTTTCCATGAAATCGATAAGCCCAAGCCAGTCCGTTGCGGATCTGTGCAGCATTCACATCCGCTTTGCCAAGCCACACCGTACCCAACAGCCGGCCATAGCGATCCATGTCAGTGCCCGTGACAGTGACGGTACGCTGCGCCACCATTGATGCTAGCGCCTGCCTGGAACGCTGACCAAAGGGCTGGCTTTTTTCCGGCGCATCGATGCCGGCCAGACGAACACGCGTGAGCTGGTTGTCCGTTTCAAGAACCTCAACGGTATCCCCGTCCAGAACACGAACAATCCGACCGTTGATATCCGCTGTGGCCGAAAACGTCACCACGAGCAGAACCATTAAACAGAGCTGACTGATCATGCAGCTGTGTAATTTAGTGGCCTCGATTTTGTCCATGATGTCAGTCTCTTGGGGTTCTGTACCATACCCGGATAAATTCCGGTTTAAGGTAACTGTTAATGCGTGACCCCAGACTGATATTCATTAAGGTTTCAATATTTATTATTTCGATGTGCTCACTCTGTGAATCTAACCATTCATTCAAATCTTTCACAGAGGAAGTCGGTGTGCCATAAGTGATATCGTGAACTTTAATCATGTCAGTTCCTTATAAAAAGGGGGATGCTTAGTGGGCGCTAAGGCCAAAACGGCTGTTTGGAAAACGATTGTCAGCAGTGTCGGCTTTCAGCCCTTACGTACAATGAAAAGTTTCGCAATTCGGTGATCGGTGTGCTTCGGGATTGCGGCTATATCCCCCATCGTAAATGGAAATATTTCGTCGCATTTTTTTGAGAAACGGCTTCTGAGAGCGATTACTGGCTTCTGAAGGGCTATATCACTAGCAGATTGAACTAACAGAAAGATTTGATCCTTTACGATCCAGAAAAGGATCTGCGAAGTTATGAGCACGCTCACTTCCGAGCGAGACTCCAACTTTCCCAGAAATCATTCACAAACAAAGTTATTTACCTTCTGTTCACAAAACGAGAAGCGGCTCACTGATCAAACAAACCTAAACGTTTATGTTATGGTTCCATAAACGTTTAGGTTTAGATAATAACCGTATATATCGCAGGTAATTTCTTAGATGCAGAGACCGAAAAATGCGTAAAGCAACAATGCGGGATGTGAGCGAAGCAACGGGATTTTCCATGTTTACCGTTTCGCGCGCGCTAAACGGTGGCGATGGCGTCGCTGACGACAGCCGGGAGCTGATTTTAAAAGTGGCGCGAGAGCTCGGCTACGTACCCAACCGCGCGGCCCAGGCGCTACGCCGTTCGAGCAGAGACTCGGTGGCGGTGATCACCGCCCATGCGTCGAACTATTACTATCTCAACCTGATGTCCGGCATTCAGCAGATACTGCAGCCTTCACAGTGGACCGTGGTGCTTGGCGATATTGCGGTCAACGGCATCTATGACCGCGCGCAGGAAGATCGGATGATTAACCGCCTGATAGAGTCACGGATGGCCGGGATCATTTCGACGGTGACGCTGCAGCCGGAAAGCCTGACTCTGCTGGCGAAATGGGATATCCCGGTCGTCTTCGTTGATTCCCCGCCCCGCGGCGAGCACAACTTTCCCAGCGTCACGACCGACAATTACCATGCCAGCCTGCTGGTTGGAAACCATCTGGCGCAGTACGACTATAAAAACTGGCTGCTCCTTATCTACCCGGACCGCTGGACTACGCGTTTTGAACGCGAGCGCGGAATACGCGAGGCCGCCGAGCGGTGCGGCGCTACGCTTGGAGTTGTCGAAACGGAAAACGACGCGCAGTCGGCTGCAGACAAACTGAGCCAGTACCTCGACCGCCAGAAAGCGCTGCCGGATGTCCTTATTGCCGGTAACAACCCTATTCTGCTGGGTTCACTCAAACAGCTCCAGCAGCGCCAGATAGCCATTCCAGAGGATATGGCCCTGATTGCCTACGACGAATTCGACTGGGCGCCGCTATTAAATCCGCCGCTGACGGTGCTCAATGAAAATAGTGAAGAGATTGGCAGACAGTCGGCTGAAATGCTTATCCAGTTAATTAACCTGGAAGGGAAAGGAGAAATCAACACCCAACGTAAAGTTCCCGCCGAGCTGGTTATTCGCCAGTCCTGCGGCTGTAAAAAAACGCATAACAATTAAAAGACATTATAGAGATTGCTGACAACGTTTCGCCCGAATGGGCCTGCCCGACGCCGCTTCGCTCGCGCGGGCCTGAAGAACTGCTGTCGCGTTTTTGCCAGGCCCGCTAAGGTGCCTGTCGGCTAACAGCGGCAAAGCGTTTGCCATCCCTCTCTAATCATTTTAGAGCTTTAAATAACGGCTGAATAATCGGCCGACAGTAAAAAAACAACATCAGAGGATTATTTCTGAGGCTTCCCCACACCTGGCCGTACGTCATACCACACGATAATGAAAGGAACAGAATATGACCAAACTTCACAAAGCATTTCTGGCTGTCGCGGTTACTGCGGTAATCACCACCATGACAGGATTTATCCCCGCCGCCAGCGCCGCGCCGCAGGAGAGCAAAAAAATAACCCATATCGGCTTAATGGTGCAGGACATGTCTAACCCTTTCTTCTCTGCAATGGAAAGGAACGCAAAGCAGGCCGCGGCAAAAATCGGCGCAACTCTTAACGTACAAGATGCGCAGGTCGATCTAGCAAACCAGAACACGCAGATTGACGCCTTTATTCAGCAGAAAGTGGATCTGATCATTATTTCCGCCGTCGATGAGTCCGGCATCGAGCCGGCCATTCAGCGGGCAAAAGCCGCCGGAATTATCGTTATCGCGGTCGATACGCCCGCCAGGGGCGCTGACGCGGCGATCATGACCAATGCCATCCAGGCCGGCGAAACCTCCTGCGAATATCTGTTCAGCCAAATGGGCGGCAAAGGCAAAGTGCTGCTGGTGGACGGCACGCCGATTCAAACCATTATTGACCGCATCAAAGGCTGTAAAAACGTCGCGCAAAAATATCCAGATATCAAAATCGTCGGGCAGCAGGCATCCCGCAACGACCGCGCTTCCGGCCTGATGGTCACCACCGATATGCTCACCGCCAATCCGGATGTCTCCGGTATTTTCGGTATGAACGATCCTGCGGCGCTCGGCGCGGTGCTGGCCGTTGAGCAGGCCGGCAAAGCCGGTGCGATTAAAGTCACCGGCGTAGACGGCAGCCCGGAAGCGGTTGAAGAACTCAAGCGCAGCGGCTCACCGTTTATTGGTACCGCCACGCAAAACCCGGGCGAAATGGTGCGCCAGGCCATCTCGCTTGCTCAGGATATGGTTGATGGCAAGCATATTGCGTCCCCTACCGTATTGATCCCCAGCGTGCTGGTCACGCGCGACAACGTAGATAGCTATCCTGGCTGGTAATCACATCATCACTCAAGAGGCAAAAACGGGATGACGATTGGGTTCATCCCGGAGGGCAAAGACAATGGCCGACATCACTTCATCCCCCTTGCTTAGGCTGGAAGGGATTTCAAAACGCTACGGCGCGACCCTCGCACTGAACAACGTACGCTTTGATTTATTCGCCGGAGAGGTCCATGCCCTGATGGGGGAAAACGGCGCGGGTAAATCCACGCTGATGAAGATCCTCTCCGGAAACGAGCAGCGCGATAGCGGCGCGATCTATATCAACGGGCAGGAGATTGATATTCGCACGCCAAGAGATGCGCGCAAATATGGCATCGCCATCATCCATCAAGAGCTGAATACGGTTCCCGATATGACTGTGGCGGAAAATCTATTTCTCGGCCAGGAACAGACCTCTTTCGCCGGTATTCTCGATCGCAAACGGATGCTCCGTGAGGCCCGGGAGAAGCTGGACCGGATTAACGCGGACATCGACCCGCAGGCGCCGCTCGGCTCGTTGAGCATCGGACGTCAGCAAATGGTCGAGATTGCACGCGCCGTCAGTGAAAACGCAAAAGTACTGGTGCTTGATGAGCCGACCGCCGCTCTGTCGCGGGCAGAGACCCTCCAGCTTTACCGGCTTATCGAGCAAATGCGTCAGGATGGGGTCGGGATGGTCTACATCTCACACCGCATGGAAGAGGTATGGCAGCTGGCAAACCGGGTCACGGTGTTCAGGGACGGCACGTGGATCGGCACGGAAACTCTGAGCAGCGTCTCGACCACCGATATCGTACGCATGATGGTTGGCCGTCAAATCGTCGATCTCTATCAGCACGAACCGCGTACGCCCGGCAAAGTACTGCTGGAGGTCGCGGATCTGGCGGGTAGCGCAACCGGCCCGGTCTCCTTTGAGGTCAAAGCGGGCGAAGTCGTCAGCATGTCCGGGCTGGTTGGCTCTGGCCGAACCGAAGTGGCCCGGCTGTTATTCGGCGCCGACCCTCGTAGCCAAGGAAGCGTGCGTATTAACGGCAAGGTAAGCCATCCGTCAGATCCCACCGCCGCCATCGCCGACGGAATCGGGATGGTGACCGAGGACCGCAAAACCCAGGGCCTGTTTCTGGGTCATTCGGTTGAGCACAACATTGATATCAGCTCGCTGGAGAACTTTGTCGCCGGCGGCGTGGTTAAACGCAAAACCATCCGCGCCGCCGTCCTTGAGCAGATGCGACGGTTACGGCTGCGGGAAAATGCGGTCGAACTACCCGTCAGCGCCCTGTCCGGCGGAAACCAGCAGAAAGCGGCGCTGGCGCGCTGGCTGCTGCGCGATTCGAGGCTGCTAATCCTCGATGAACCGACCCGCGGCGTGGATATCGGCGCCAAAAGGGAAATTTACGAACTGATAGACAAACTCGCCCGCGCCGGGAAAGCCATTCTGGTGATCTCCTCCGATTTACCGGAGGCCATCGGCATCAGCGACCGCGTGCTGGTTATGCGCGGCGGCCGAATCGTTCACCAGTTACCCTCATATTCAGCAACGGAAGAAGAAGTGATGCTGCACGCAACAGGAACCTTTACCAGTCAATCCGGAGAATGCCATGGACAACAATAAACCTGTGACGGAACTGCCGGTCAAAGCGCCGTTTGATTTTGCGAAATGGTGGGATCGGGTGGGGATCTTAATCGTTCTGCTGGTGCTGCTGATCCTGATGTCGACCTTTGCACCAAACTTTAACCGCGTCGATAATCTGCTGAATATCGCCCGCTCGATTTCCGTCAACGCTATTCTGGCGGCGGGAATGACCTTCGTCATTTTAACCAGCGGAATTGATTTGTCCGTCGGGTCTATCGTCGCCGTCTCCGGCGTGATCTCGGTGGTTGCGGCGATGGCCGGGATCCCTGCGCCGCTGGCGATTCTGGCCGGCGTGGGCGTGGGCGCGCTCTGCGGTCTGCTGAACGGCGTGCTCACCGCCTATCTCGCTCTCGCGCCCTTTATCGTCACTCTCGGCACAATGACCTTCCTGCGCGGTATGGCCTATACCATTACCGAAGGGCAACCTATTGTATCGAGTAGCCTGAGCTTCCGCGAGCTGGGGAATGGCTATCTCGCCGGCATCCCTGTTCCGGTCATTATTATGCTGGTGGTTTATCTGCTGGCGTGGTTTATTCTTGAGCGCACGCGGTTCGGTCGTCATATCTATGCCGTCGGCGGCAACGCCCAGGCCGCGCGCCTGGCCGGCGTCCGGGTAAAACGCGTACTGGCGGCGGTTTATATGATTGCCGGCGTCTGCGCGGGTCTAGCGGGCATTATCTTCGCCGCCCGGGTCATTTCCGCCCAGCCTACGGCGGGTACGGGATATGAACTGGACGCCATTGCGGCGGTAGTGCTGGGCGGCACCAGCCTCGCCGGAGGACGCGGGCGAATTATCGGCACCCTGATTGGATCGATAATTCTCGGCGTGCTCAGCACCGGCCTGATTCTGCTGAGCGTCCCCTTTTTCACCCAGCTATTGATTAAAGGCATCGTCATCATTCTTGCCGTGGCGATTGACGGACTGAAGCAGCATCCGGAACTGTTTACCTTCTGGCGGAAAAAAGAGATCGCCCGTACCCGCTAGCTTTCCCTGACGCTTTGTTTATCCGCCGCGCTGGCGGCGGGTCTTCGCATGCTTAAATTTTAATGGAGTATACGCCCATGACATATCACATTACGCTGACGGACCCGATGAACGGTACCCGGGATCGCGAACCGATTACGTTTACTCTCCCCGAGAAACTGCAGGAGCCCCTGTGGTGGGCAATCACCAGCGAGGACCAACGGATCCTTTGCCAGCGCCTCACTCATGAGTCGACGCAAAACAGTACCGCCTTTATCGCAACGGTAAGCTTCAGCGGCACGCTCCGGATGCGGCTTGACCGGCCGCTAACGGCGGCAGAAGTCGGTGACGTCGCCGGTATCCACCGCCTGCCTGGCCGGGAGAAAGACTGTTTTGTCCGCCTCAATACCGGCTGCTTCGATCTGGAAATGTGTCGGGGAACCGCCCAGGGCGTGGGTTCATCCAAGTGGGGACTGCGCCATTTTCGCTGTCTGCAGGACAACGTCGAGCTGCTTCCTTCCGGGAATAACGCCATCGGCGGTTTTTACGGTCCGTTCTTTACCCCGGAAAATGGGCTGATTAACCCGCCGGAACATACCCTCGTAGATATTGAAATTGTTGAGGAAGGCCCAGTCTATCATCACTATCGCATGCACGGCACGATCCCCGATGGATTATTAGCGGAGCTGCGCGGTAAGCACTTCACCATCGACTGGAAGTTCAGCTGGAATACCCCGTGGTTTCAGCGGCGCTACTGGGTTGATGACTTTTCGACGGTCATTAACGGGCGTTCAGTGACCAACAAGATCACCGTCGGCGACGAGTTTGAAAGCGGTCCGGGAAAACTGCTGTTTGACCGCTTCGCGGCCTACGGCGGTACCCGCTATCGCGCAGGCGATCCCTACGCCGAAGAGCTGGTCGCCATGGTGGCTCATACCGTTACCACCTCTGAAAACCAGAGTCCGAAATTTGCCGAATTCCGCGAACAGCTCGCCGATATGGCCTCCGCTCATTGGGATCTTTACTGGCGAATGTTCTGCCGCTGGGAAAACGTGCTGGATGAAACTGAAATCCGCGAAAGGCTTGGCGTAGTGCGCGCCCGGGCGCACGTACGAGCCGACCTGAATGAACGGAAATGGCACCTGACTGATTCTCCCGTCAACGTTTCCGCTGTGCCGGATGAAACCGTGTTCCCGGGACCAGCCAGTAAAACCGTCGAGTACGATTCAGCGAGCGGCCGGGCGATGATCTGGTGGACCTCCCGCCCCTCCGGCGCGTTTCAGATAGTCCAGCGCCGTCAGTCCGGTTGGGTGAACTGGGGCAGCAACGGGGAAAACGAGTGTCCGGAGCTTCCGGTCGGGGTTGATATCAAAACCGCCTGCGGGATATTCGCTGACAACTGGATGCAGGTAGCCGACAATCTGGAAACGCCGCCGCAGGTCGCGGTGAGTCAGGAGGAAAAGCCATGATCCTTTGCTGCGGAGAAGCCCTGATCGATATGCTGCCCTGCCGGAGCCGTGAAAATGCTCCCGCCTTTACGCCCTGCGTCGGCGGCGCGGCGTTCAATACCGCCATTGCCCTGGGGCGCCAGGGGATAGCGGTCGCGCTGTTTTCCGGTTTATCGGACGATTTTATGGGTGACATGCTGCGCCACACGCTTGAGGCCTCTGGCGTGGATTATTCGCCCTCAACCCGCGCACCGCTACCGACCACGCTGGCCTTTGTCAGGCTGGAAGGCGGACAGGCGCGCTATACCTTTTACGATGAGAATAGCGCCGGCAGAATGCTGACTGAAAGCGACCTGCCGACGCTCGGTGATGACGTATCTGCCGTCCTGTTCGGCTGCATCAGCCTGATAGCCGAACCGTGCGGCAGCGTTTATGAAGAGCTGATGGTAAGAGAGGCGCCGCGCCGGGTGATGTTCCTCGATCCCAATATCCGTGAAATCTTCATCCTGGACCGGCAGAAACACCTAGCGCGCATGATGCGGATGATTGCCCTAGCGGATATCGTCAAGCTTTCCGATGAGGACCTCGCGTGGTTTGCCGAACCCGGCGAAGAACACGAGGTCATACGCCGTTGGCTTGCTCTGGGACCAAAACTTATTGTGGTCACCCGCGGGGCTGACGGCGCCGATGCCTGGACCGCTAATTTCCATCTTCATGTTCCAGGAGTTCGCGTAACGGTTGCCGATACCGTCGGCGCCGGGGACACGGTCAATGCCGGTATTCTCGCCAGCCTTTCGCAGGCCGGACTCCTTGAGAAGCCTAAATTAGTCACATTGTCACGAGAGCAGGTGCGCCGCGCGATCAATCTCGGTATGCGTGCCGCCGCGGTGACGGTCTCCAGGCCAGGGGCTAACCCGCCGTGGGACCATGAACTCTGAAGACTGACGACGCTAACCCTTGTAAATCACAGGCGGCCGAATGATGGCCTGAACATTTGCCCGCGCATTCTCCCCCCTTTCAGGGGGAGTCTGGCGGGTGGTCATTGCGTAACTTTATTTGACCTTCGTATTGGCGAGTGACTGCTTAACGGCTCCGAAGAGTCGTTATGACTAGCGGTGTATCAGGTCCAGTCTTCATAGCCATAGTCATGGATCCAGACTATGCCGCCAGGGCATTTTTTCGTCAGAAACCATCCTCTTCCATTTCCTCCTAGTTTTCGGGAAAGTTTTCACGATACAAAGAAATTTGTTCGCCGATGCTGCCTTCCAGATATTTTCCTCGACTTGCTATACGTTTTCGTTACCAGAAGATATTTTTGAAGGGCGAGTTAAGACCGTTAAATTTCAATACAAACAATGAATTAACCTCTTAGCGTGGTTTTTTACATCATTGGACCTCGAACCCCGTTCACTGAAAAGCCAGCCGTAGTTCGGGTGTTCAGCATTCATGTCTGTCGTCTCCGTAACGACATTTTTTTTCGGTTTTATTTTACCCAGTCTTCCAGCATCAGGCCCGGGACCCGCGCAAACTCTCTCACATTGTTCGTCACCAGGACGGCACTGGCCGCGATGGCGTGCCCGGCAATGGCCGTGTCGTTCGGGCCGATCGGCGTCCCGGCGAGGCGCAGCGCCACCCGGATGTCCGTCGTGGCGTCCACCGCGGCGCGGTCCCAGGGCAGGACAGCATCGAGGCGCGCGCAGAACGCGTCGACCAGCTGAATATGGCGCGGCGAGGCCTTCGGGCCGGTGGCGCCGAAGCGCATCTCGGCGTACGTCACGGCCGAGACCACGATGCGATCACCGCGCAGCACCGCCTGCTCCAGGCGCTTCAGCACCGCTGCCGGCTGCTCGCGCATGATGAACGAGCAGATGTTAGTGTCGAGCATCCAGGTTTTCTTCATGGCTCAAAGCGTCCTTCATCGCTGACCACATCCTCACGCTCCGCCATAAAGTCCGGATCGGCCCTGTCCAGCTGCGCGAATGAGCCCCAGGTCGGCCGGACGGGACGCAGAATGATGCTGTCCCCTTCCCGGACGATCTCCAGCTCGCTGACGCCGTCAAAATCCAGGTCCCGGGGCAGACGGATGGCGCGGTTATTGCCGTTTTTAAATATAGAAACTGTGCGCATGGATGTTCCTCCGGCTGATCATGCATGATGTGTGAGTGCATATGTGCAGTATATGCCTGCCGGATTGATTTGTATAGGTGTCACATATGCAGATGCATGGCATATGGATATGCTGTGCATATCCTGTTTTCTCATTTATCCATCGCAGATCCGAAAAATACCAAAACCGGATCCGCACTTTTCCAGCCTGAAGTGACGTCGTTGGCCATACAGCTTTATTTCGGAATTGTGCCCTACTGAGAAGCAGCTAACTCAATTTCGGAATCGGCGCAGATGAGTTTCGGGAACAAAATAAATGTTGCCGCGCGCCCGTGAGCATGCCACGTACAGCCTGTTACGGGACGACGGTGGAAGGGCTGCCAGTTCCTGACGGGTTAGAAGTTTCCAGTGGGAGGATCCCATCACAATGCAGACATCCTTAAAGTGGTCGAGCCCTTTACTGACGCCCCAGTTCATGGAATAGCAGCCGTAACGGTGATGTTCACGATAGAAGAGCTTAATCACCGTATTATCGGCGTGCAGGGTGGCTGTGCGCTCTGCATCTGTGATCGTTTCAATCAGGGTGGCATGTCTCCCATGGGCAGCGATACGGATGTTCAGTTGCCCGGTGATAAACTCGCACACTGAAGCTGAGCAACGCCATGTTCGGTTGAGCGTGTCCCGGTCAACCTTGAAACCTGCTGCGTCGAAGCGGGCCTCATATCGCGTAATGTCATCGTGCAGCGTTGAATTAACGTTGCCGTCATGGCTTGTATCAAAGGTATGTTGATAAAAATCGCCGCAACAGAGCACAGTGATTTCCGCGCGGCAGAGCTCCAGCAGAAAATTAAAGTCATGTCCGGCAAAGTCCTGGACTTCATCGACAAGCAGTTCATCGTAGTAACGGGCAAGCCGGGTACGGATATCCGGCAGCAGCCCGCGGGCTGTCAGCAAGTGTGCGAGCCTCCGGTGATACAGCCGTCCGGCGGGATCCTGATAATGCCGGGCATTCGTGCGCGGTATTCTGGGTGGGGGCTGGTCGAAGCTCAGGCCACGCGATACCAGCTGCTCCTGCAGGTAAGGCCGGAAGCAAAAACCGTGCAGAAACTCAAACCAGGTCATCACCCTGATCCCGTCCGGGATAAAGCCAAAACGTCTGATAATCTGCGCCCGCAGATGCGCTTCATTATTCACGGTGAAGGTCAGGAGCAGCGTCCTCCGGTCCTCACTCAACCGTCGTATCAGCAGCGTGGTCTTGCCCGAGCCGGCAACCGCAAATATCACTCTCTTGTCCATGCCAGTGCCTCCTGAATATAAAGGCACTGTTGCAAATAGTCGGTGGTGATAAACTTATCATCCCCTTTTGCTGATGGAGCTGCACATGAACCCATTCAAAGGCCGGCATTTTCAGCGTGACATCATTCTGTGGGCCGTACGCTGGTACTGCAAATACGGCATCAGTTACCGTGAGCTGCAGGAGATGCTGGCTGAACGCGGAGTGAATGTCGATCACTCCACGATTTACCGCTGGGTTCAGCGTTATGCGCCTGAAATGGAAAAACGGCTGCGCTGGTACTGGCGTAACCCTTCCGATCTTTGCCCGTGGCACATGGATGAAACCTACGTGAAGGTCAATGGCCGCTGGGCGTATCTGTACCGGGCCGTCGACAGCCGGGGCCGCACTGTCGATTTTTATCTCTCCTCCCGTCGTAACAGCAAAGCTGCATACCGGTTTCTGGGTAAAATCCTCAACAACGTGAAGAAGTGGCAGATCCCGCGATTCATCAACACGGATAAAGCGCCCGCCTATGGTCGCGCGCTTGCTCTGCTCAAACGCGAAGGCCGGTGCCCGTCTGACGTTGAACACCGACAGATTAAGTACCGGAACAACGTGATTGAATGCGATCATGGCAAACTGAAACGGATAATCGACGCCACGCTGGGATTTAAATCCATGAAGACGGCTTACGCCACCATCAAAGGTATTGAGGTGATGCGTGCACTACGCAAAGGCCAGGCCTCAGCATTTTATTATGGTGATCCCCTGGGCGAAATGCGCCTGGTAAGCAGAGTTTTTGAAATGTAAGGCCTTTGAATAAGACAAAAGGCTGCCTCATCGCTAACTTTGCAACAGTGCCGGCTTTCGCGCTCGGCGGCGGAGAGGATCGAACGGCGGGGCATGCGGTTTCCTTCTTCTTGAAAACGTAGGTTTGTGACAAGCCCGCCAAGGCAACCGGCGCGGCACGGGAATCAAGGCATTGCGATTCTCGAAAATAGTTCTTGAAATTCTATTCTTGATTGCATATCATCTCAACGAGTTTCGATAAGAAAGGATGCGCATGCGACCGTCTGGTTCACTGGTGGGCAAGGAAGCAGCAGCCGACACGCTCATCGGCAACTGCACGACCGCACGACCAGCCTCCCGTTCAAATTCGAGTTAGAACTCATATCCAGCCTGTCTGGGGGCACTGTGAAAGAGGGATCTCCGATGACTGTTGAATCGAGAATATTTTCTGTAGCCGAGTATGTTCAGCCGTCCGAAGGCGAGCCTATTCGTTCCGTTGTGCTTGAAACCCGAGACTCAATTATCGTGGTTTGGCATGTCCATCCCGGGCAGGAAATTGCGGCTCACATTCATCCTCACGGCCAAGACACGTGGACTGTTTTGTCGGGAATGGCTGATTACTTTCAGGGCAATGGGATTGTTCGTGCCCTCAGGGAAGGTGAGATAGCCGTGGCAAGACCGGGCCAAGTGCACGGGGCGCGAAATACAGGTACCGAGCCATTTGTGTTAGTCTCGGTTGTGGCATCAGCCAATGCCGGTTTCGTATTGGCTGAGCGATAGAGCCCAATCTCTGGAGTTGGTCCAATGAGCGGTCGGGGAGATAGGTAACAGACATGCAGCGGACACGGCTGCTAAACCAGGTCGCAAACCTCCTTGCGTCGCAGCGTGCCGCAAGCGACGCGATCAATCGAATGGGGTCGGCATGAGACTGAACACCATCCAGTTCCCGACCGCGTAGCCGCCTGTCCTGCCGATCAGGTCTTGACCATCGACGCCTGGGATCAGTCCTGAATGTTCTTGGAGACCACTACGTTAGGGGTTTGAGGTCCAATGGGGCGAAAACCTACGCTAAGAGTCTACATATTCATTAACATGTTGATTTAAAGGCCTTAATTCACCATTCATCACGTTTTCAGACAAGGTGAATGAGTAATGCCCTAACATATTGATATGACCGTGCATCAGCGGTGATAATCTGGATATATCTTCTTCGTTAATTTCAGTAGGCTGGCTATCTGTATTAATATGTCCAAGGGCTTCCTGCATATACAGCGTATTCCATAAAACAACAGTATTTGTTACCAGTCCCAATGATCCAAGTTGATCCTCTTGCCCTTCGCGATAGCGTTTTCTGATTTCACCACGTTGACCATGGCAAATGGCGCGAGCCACACTGTGTCTCCCTTCACCCCGGTTTAGTTGCGTTAGTATTCGGCGACGATAATCTTCATCATCAATATAATTCAGCAGGTATAGCGTTTTATTTATTCGCCCAGCTTCAATGATGGCCTGCGCCAAACTAGACGGGCGCGTGCTCTTCAATAAACTACGGATTAGCTCTGATGCTTGTACAGTTCCCAATTTAAGAGAACCCGCAATCCGCATCATATCGTCCCAGTTAGCCTCAATCAGTGCTAGATTGATGCAACCACGGGCCAATTCATCGAGAGGGCCGTAATTCGCATTTTTATCCACTCGCCAGAAAACGGCATCTCCGGCATCCGCCAGACGTGGGGAAAACTGGTATCCCAACAACCAGAACAGACCGAATATCAAATCACTGGCACCTGCTGTATCAGTCATAATTTCCTGTGGATTTAACCCCGTTTGCTGTTCAAGTAAACCCTCCAGAACAAAGATTGAGTCTCTCAACGTACCTGGGACAACAATGCCGTGAAAACCAGAAAACTGATCGGAGATAAAGTTGTACCAGGTAATTCCACGATCAGAGCCAAAGTATTTTCTATTGGGTCCGGCGTTAATCGTTTTTACTGGCGTAACAAAACGCATACCATCAGCAGATGCGACCTCTCCACCACCCCATCGCTGAGCGAGACTGAGCGTAGCCTGGTAATCAACCAGGCGAGCATTCGCTTTGATAAGGGTTTCTGACCGAAAATAATTTTGTTTCACCCAACTAAGACGATGCCGGGTTAATGATGGAATATTGTGCTTAATTAATGGTTCAAAGCCAATGTTGCAGGCTTCTGCCAGTAATACAGCACAAATGCTGATATGCAGATCTTTCGCTCGCGCATTAGACTCGCTGACATGAGTAAATTCTTCGGCAAATCCTGTATGGGCATTGATTTCCAGTAAGAGCTCAGTCAGATCCACCAAAGGTAAAAGACCTCTGACTTGTCTGTTGAGAGCTATCAGACTTGGTGATTCATCCAGTTTCTCTAGGCTGCTGATAGTCAACGTAGGATGTTTCCCCCCGTATTCGATATGGACTGACGCATTATCATCAAAGCTATCAGCTACCGCTTTCCAGGCAAAATCTAACTGCTGAGCAAGCTTTTCTGTTGCCTGCTGAGCATTGACAGGGTGGCCTAATGCTCGACAGACAGAGACGCGTTGAGCTTGCCATTCTGTCCCTTGTAATAGCTTTGACCGTGGATCTCCCCAACGATCGCTATTCTCAAGATAAATATCCCGCCGCCTTAATGCATCCTGAAACCGCTCAAGTAGACATAGTGAATAGCCAGGCCGTCTTACTCGGCCTTCTTCGTCAAAAACCAAACGCTTCCAGGGGCCGGTAATAATATTTTTTGGAGCATCGTCAAGGATGTGCTTTCTTGAAGCGCCTAGCGACGATAAATAGTTAAAAGCTGCCAGAGTATGTTCTCCCGCCGGGGCGGCCAGAAAAGTTAATTCCCGAAGAACTCTGGGTAGAAAACGGCGAACGCGCCCATATTGTTCAATCATTTCATCTTGGAAATTATTGTCTGCCGGTCGGGCCAACTCATTGACCATTTTTACCGACTCAGCCAGTCTTTCTTTGGAAATGCAGGAAAAAATTGATTTTCGGAGGTGGGAATCATCAGTTACCTCATCCAGCAGGAGTGCACAGGCTTTTGCCAGTATCAACGAAGAGCGGTCCAAATCCTTCAACGTCCTCAACCGCTTCTTTTGCCCTGCTTTTTTAGCCTCTCCCGCAATATTAGTGATTAGCATATCCAAAACATCGATGGCTTCATCCAGCGCAATGACCTCCAATGATTTAACAAAGGCAATAAGTATCGCTGTACGTTTCTTCATGGGGATACGAACTATCTTTTTTACCGAGGTTACATTGGCATAGCGAGCAAGACTTTTTAGCTGAGCCGGTGGAAGGCCTGTAAAATCAAGTTGCTGAAAACCCAGTTGGTGCAATTTGTTATAACGATCAAGTGCATCGTTAAATGCAGGACTACTGACTGTCACAGGACCTTTTTTCAGTTGCTCGAACATGGATACTCTCTGACCTTCACTAAAGCTCAGTAATTCATCCAGTTGTCGTTTCTGTTCATCATTGGGCAATGCCAGTAATCTTTGCCAAAGACGGTTTGCTGCTCGTTCGCGGATTTCGGTGATCACTCTGGAGAGTGTTGTGGTTCCTGGTAATAAAATTGGCACTGTTGCAAATAGTCGGTGGTGATAAACTTATCATCCCCTTTTGCTGATGGAGCTGCACATGAACCCATTCAAAGGCCGGCATTTTCAGCGTGACATCATTCTGTGGGCCGTACGCTGGTACTGCAAATACGGCATCAGTTACCGTGAGCTGCAGGAGATGCTGGCTGAACGCGGAGTGAATGTCGATCACTCCACGATTTACCGCTGGGTTCAGCGTTATGCGCCTGAAATGGAAAAACGGCTGCGCTGGTACTGGCGTAACCCTTCCGATCTTTGCCCGTGGCACATGGATGAAACCTACGTGAAGGTCAATGGCCGCTGGGCGTATCTGTACCGGGCCGTCGACAGCCGGGGCCGCACTGTCGATTTTTATCTCTCCTCCCGTCGTAACAGCAAAGCTGCATACCGGTTTCTGGGTAAAATCCTCAACAACGTGAAGAAGTGGCAGATCCCGCGATTCATCAACACGGATAAAGCGCCCGCCTATGGTCGCGCGCTTGCTCTGCTCAAACGCGAAGGCCGGTGCCCGTCTGACGTTGAACACCGACAGATTAAGTACCGGAACAACGTGATTGAATGCGATCATGGCAAACTGAAACGGATAATCGGCGCCACGCTGGGATTTAAATCCATGAAGACGGCTTACGCCACCATCAAAGGTATTGAGGTGATGCGTGCACTACGCAAAGGCCAGGCCTCAGCATTTTATTATGGTGATCCCCTGGGCGAAATGCGCCTGGTAAGCAGAGTTTTTGAAATGTAAGGCCTTTGAATAAGACAAAAGGCTGCCTCATCGCTAACTTTGCAACAGTGCCCCTTGCACGGTCAGCGCATCGGTTACGTCCGCGTCAGCAGCTTCGACCAGAACCCAGAACGGCAGCTCGAACAGATCCAGGTGGATAAAGTGTTCACCGACAAGGCGTCGGGCAAGGACACACGGCGGCCCGAACTGGAACGGCTGCTCGCCTTCGTGCGCGAAGGCGACACGGTCGTGGTGCACAGCATGGATCGTCTGGCGCGCAACCTCGACGACCTGCGCCGCCTGGTGCAGGGCCTCACCCAGCGCGGCGTACGCATCGAGTTCCTTAAGGAGCATTTGACCTTCACCGGCGAGGACTCGCCGATGGCGAACCTGATGCTGTCGGTAATGGGCGCGTTCGCCGAGTTCGAACGCGCCTTGATCCGCGAGCGGCAGCGCGAGGGCATCGCGCTCGCCAAGCAGCGCGGGGCCTACCGTGGCAGGAAGAAATCCCTGTCGTCTGAGCGTATTGCCGAACTGCGCCAACGTGTCGAGGCTGGCGAGCAAAAGACCAAGCTGGCTCGTGAATTCGGAATCAGTCGCGAAACCCTGTATCAATACTTGAGAACGGATCAGTAAATATGCCACGTCGTTCAATCCTGTCCGCCGCCGAGCGCGAAAGCCTGCTGGCGTTGCCGGACACCAAGGATGAGTTGATCCGTCACTACACGTTCAGCGAAACCGACCTCTCCATCATCCGGCAGCGGCGCGGCCCGGCCAACCGGCTGGGCTTCGCCGTGCAGCTCTGTTACCTGCGCTTTCCTGGTGTCATCCTGGGCGTCGATGAGCCGCCGTTTCCGCCCTTGTTGAAACTGGTCGCCGACCAGCTCAAGGTCAGCGTCGAAAGCTGGGACGAATACGGGCAGCGGGAGCAGACCCGGCGCGAGCACCTGGTCGAACTGCAAACGGTGTTCGGCTTCCAGCCCTTTACCATGGGCCACTACCGGCAGGCCGTCCAGTTGCTGACCGAGATGGCCTTGCAGACCGACAAGGGCATCGTGCTGGCCAGCACCTTGATCGAGCACCTGCGGCAGCAGTCGGTCATTCTGCCTGCCCTCAACGCCGTCGAGCGGGCGAGCGCCGAAGCAATCACCCGCGCCAACCGGCGCATCTACGATGCCTTGGCCGAACCGCTGTCGGACGCGCATCGCCGCCGCCTCGACGATCTGCTCAAGCGTCGGGACAACGGCAAAACGACCTGGCTGGCCTGGCTGCGCCAATCGCCCGTCAAACCGAATTCGCGGCACATGCTGGAACACATCGAACGCCTCAAAGCGTGGCAGGCGCTCGACCTGCCTTCTGGCATCGAGCGGTCGGTGCACCAGAACCGCCTGCTCAAGATCGCCCGTGAGGGTGGCCAGATGACGCCCGCCGACCTGGCCAAGTTCGAGGCGCAGCGACGCTATGCCACCCTGGTGGCGCTTGCCATCGAGGGCATGGCCACCGTCACCGACGAAATCATCGACCTGCACGACCGCATCCTGGGCAAGCTGTTCAACGCCGCCAAGAACAAGCATCAGCAGCAATTCCAGGCGTCCGGCAAGGCGATCAACGCCAAGGTGCGGCTGTTCGGCCGCATCGGCCAGGCGCTGATCGAGGCCAAGCAGGCGGGCCGCGATCCGTTCGCCGCCATCGAGGCCGTCATGTCCTGGGATGCCTTCGCCGAGAGCGTCACCGAAGCGCAGAAGCTTGCGCAGCCCGAGGACTTCGATTTCCTGCACCGCATCGGCGAAAGCTACGCCACGCTGCGCCGCTACGCGCCGGAATTCCTTGCCGTGCTCAAGCTGCGGGCCGCTCCCGCCGCGAAGGACGTGCTCGACGCCATCGAGGTGCTGCGCGGCATGAACAGCGACAACGCCCGCAAGGTGCCCGCCGACGCGCCGACCGAGTTCATCAAGCCGCGCTGGCAGAAGCTGGTCATGACCGACACCGGCATCGACCGGCGCTACTACGAACTGTGCGCGCTGTCGGAGATGAAGAACGCGTTGCGTTCCGGCGACATCTGGGTGCAGGGGTCGCGCCAGTTCAAGGACTTCGAGGACTACCTGGTGCCGCCCGCGAAATTCGCCAGCCTCAAGCAGGCCAGCGAATTGCCGCTGGCCGTGGCCACCGACTGCAACCGGTACCTGAACGACCGGCTGACGCTGCTGGAAACACAGCTTGCCACCGTCAACCGTATGGCGACGGCCAACGAGCTGCCGGACGCCATCATCACCGAGTCAGGCTTGAAGATCACGCCGCTCGACGCGGCGGTACCCGACACCGCCCAAGCGCTGATCGACCAGACGGCAATGATCCTGCCGCACGTCAAGATCACCGAACTGCTGCTGGAGGTGGACGAATGGACGGGCTTCACTCGGCATTTCGCGCATCTGAAATCGGGCGACCCGGCCAAAGACAAGAACCTGTTGCTGACCACGATCCTCGCCGACGCGATCAACCTGGGCCTGACCAAGATGGCGGAGTCTTGCCCCGGCACGACCTACGCCAAGCTGGCTTGGCTGCAAGCCTGGCACATCCGCGACGAAACCTACGGGGCGGCGCTGGCCGATCTGGTCAACGCACAGTTCCGCCATCCCTTCGCCGAGCACTGGGGCGACGGCACCACCTCATCGTCGGACGGCCAGAACTTCCGCACCGGCAGCAAGGCCGAGAGCACCGGCCACATCAACCCGAAATACGGGAGCAGCCCAGGGCGGACGTTCTACACCCACATTTCTGACCAGTACGCGCCATTTCACACCAAGGTCGTGAACGTCGGCGTGCGCGATTCGACCTACGTGCTCGACGGCCTGCTGTACCACGAGTCCGACTTGCGGATCGAGGAGCATTACACCGACACGGCGGGCTTCACCGATCACGTCTTCGCCCTGATGCACCTCCTGGGCTTCCGCTTCGCGCCGCGCATCCGCGACCTGGGCGACACCAAGCTCTACATCCCGAAGGGCGACGCCGCCTATGACGCGCTGAAACCCATGATCGGCGGCACGCTCAACATCAAGCACGTCCGCGCCCATTGGGACGAAATCCTGCGGCTGGCCACCTCGATCAAGCAGGGCACGGTGACGGCCTCCCTGATGCTCCGAAAGCTCGGCAGCTACCCACGCCAGAACGGCCTGGCCGTGGCGCTCCGCGAGCTGGGCCGCATCGAGCGCACGCTGTTCATCCTGGACTGGCTGCAAAGCGTGGAACTGCGCCGCCGCGTGCATGCCGGCCTGAACAAGGGCGAGGCGCGCAATGCGCTGGCCAGGGCAGTGTTTTTCAACCGCCTGGGTGAAATCCGCGACCGCAGTTTCGAGCAGCAGCGCTACCGGGCTAGCGGCCTCAATCTGGTAACGGCTGCCGTCGTGTTGTGGAACACGGTCTATCTGGAACGGGCTGCGCACGCGCTGCGTGGCAACGGCCATGCCGTTGATGACGCGCTGTTGCAGTACCTGTCGCCGCTCGGTTGGGAGCACATCAACCTCACCGGCGATTACCTCTGGCGCAGCAGCGCCAAGATCGGCGCGGGCAAGTTCAGGCCGCTACGACCGCTGCAACCGGCTTAGCGTGCTTTATTTAATGAGATGGTCACTCCCTCCTTCCCAGTACTATGCTGAGGACAGGCTTTCATTCGGAGAACCATCATGGAAAACATTGCGCTTATTGGTATCGATCTGGGTAAGAACTCTTTCCATATTCATTGTCAGGATCATCGTGGGAAGGCCGTTTACCGTAAAAAATTCACCCGACCAAAGCTAATCGAATTTCTGGCGACATGCCCGGCAACAACCATCGCGATGGAAGCCTGTGGCGGTTCTCACTTTATGGCACGCAAGCTGGAAGAGTTAGGGCATTTTCCAAAGCTGATATCACCGCAATTTGTCCGCCCATTCGTTAAAAGCAACAAAAATGACTTCGTTGATGCTGAAGCTATCTGTGAAGCAGCATCACGTCCATCTATGCGTTTCGTGCAGCCCAGAACCGAATCTCAGCAGGCAATGCGAGCTCTGCATCGTGTCCGTGAATCCCTGGTTCAGGATAAGGTGAAAACAACTAATCAGATGCATGCTTTTCTGCTGGAATTTGGTATCAGCGTTCCGCGAGGTGCTGCCGTTATTAGTCGACTGAGTACCCTTCTTGAGGACAGTAGTTTGCCTCTTTATCTCAGCCAGTTACTGCTGAAATTACAACAGCATTATCACTATCTTGTTGAGCAGATTAAAGATCTGGAATCTCAGTTGAAACGAAAGTTGGACGAAGATGAGGTTGGACAGCGCTTGCTGAGTATTCCCTGCGTTGGAACGCTGACTGCCAGTACTATTTCAACTGAGATTGGCGACGGGAAGCAGTACGCCAGCAGCCGTGACTTTGCGGCGGCAACAGGGCTGGTACCCCGACAGTACAGCACGGGAGGTCGGACGACATTGTTAGGGATTAGCAAGCGGGGCAACAAAAAGATCCGAACTTTGTTGGTTCAGTGTGCCAGGGTATTCATACAAAAACTGGAACACCAGTCTGGCAAGTTGGCCGACTGGGTCAGGGAGTTGTTGTGTCGGAAAAGCAACTTTGTCGTCACCTGTGCTCTGGCAAACAAGCTGGCCAGAATAGCCTGGGCACTGACGGCGCGACAGCAAACTTACGAAGCATAAAGGCAGAAATACACCAGTTTAAACAATCATTCATCTGGTTTTGCGAATACTGATATTGATGATACTAACGGCCCACCGGCCTGTTGAGGAACCTGTAAAACGGAAAGGCTCATTGAAGCCGTATATTTTCTGGAGGTTCATCAGGCGCGGAACTCATCGAGGCGCGGGAATAAAATCCCATTCAGACGCCGGATAGATTCAAGCAAGCCAACTTGTCGTCAAAATCGGTGTTGCAAAAACGGGAGTGACCATAGATTCCGTTTTCTGAGGCGACCCCCACATAGAGACCTTCCCGGTCATTCACTTTGTAGAGTTTGTCCCTGGGCTTGAGATTGCGCAGCTTGGTATCGGTCAGCATGTACCTTGTCCTTCTTCGTCTCCGATACCCACTCTATTGTAAACAAGACATTTTTATCTTTTATATTCAATGGCTTATTTTCCTGCTAATTGGTAATACCATGAAAAATACCATGCTCAGAAAAGGCTTAACAATATTTTGAAAAATTGCCTACTGAGCGCTGCCGCACAGCTCCATAGGCCGCTTTCCTGGCTTTGCTTCCAGATGTATGCTATTCTGCTCCTGCAGCTAATGGATCACCGCAAACAGGTTACTCGCCTGGGGATTCCCTTTCGACCCGAGCATCCGTATGAGACTCATGCTCGATTATTATTATTATAGAAGCCCCCATGAATAAATCGCTCATCATTTTCGGCATCGTCAACATAACCTCGGACAGTTTCTCCGATGGAGGCCGGTATCTGGCGCCAGACGCAGCCATTGCGCAGGCGCGTAAGCTGATGGCCGAGGGGGCAGATGTGATCGACCTCGGTCCGGCATCCAGCAATCCCGACGCCGCGCCTGTTTCGTCCGACACAGAAATCGCGCGTATCGCGCCGGTGCTGGACGCGCTCAAGGCAGATGGCATTCCCGTCTCGCTCGACAGTTATCAACCCGCGACGCAAGCCTATGCCTTGTCGCGTGGTGTGGCCTATCTCAATGATATTCGCGGTTTTCCAGACGCTGCGTTCTATCCGCAATTGGCGAAATCATCTGCCAAACTCGTCGTTATGCATTCGGTGCAAGACGGGCAGGCAGATCGGCGCGAGGCACCCGCTGGCGACATCATGGATCACATTGCGGCGTTCTTTGACGCGCGCATCGCGGCGCTGACGGGTGCCGGTATCAAACGCAACCGCCTTGTCCTTGATCCCGGCATGGGGTTTTTTCTGGGGGCTGCTCCCGAAACCTCGCTCTCGGTGCTGGCGCGGTTCGATGAATTGCGGCTGCGCTTCGATTTGCCGGTGCTTCTGTCTGTTTCGCGCAAATCCTTTCTGCGCGCGCTCACAGGCCGTGGTCCGGGGGATGTCGGGGCCGCGACACTCGCTGCAGAGCTTGCCGCCGCCGCAGGTGGAGCTGACTTCATCCGCACACACGAGCCGCGCCCCTTGCGCGACGGGCTGGCGGTATTGGCGGCGCTGAAAGAAACCGCAAGAATTCGTTAACTGCACATTCGGGATATTTCTCTATATTCGCGGTTCAGCAGGCATGTCCCCTTTGAGGGCGACCCGACGACAGGATAATCGACCTTATGGTGCGCAAATATTTCGGCACAGACGGTATTCGTGGCAAAGCCAACGAAGGCGCGATGACGGCGGAAACCGCCTTGCGCGTCGGCATGGCGGCTGGCCGTGTCTTTCGTCGCGGTGACCACCGCCATCGTGTCGTGATCGGCAAGGATACGCGCCTGTCGGGCTATATGCTTGAACCCGCGCTCACAGCCGGTTTCACCTCGATGGGCATGGACGTATTCCTTTTTGGCCCGCTGCCGACAACGTATAGGAAGAATAAACGCCCTTTTCACCCAAGTCCAACAGCTTTGGACCGCAGTTGACTCTTTCGACACCCCTGCGATGCAACCCAATCCGGCTGACGGGGAGCCAGCAACGCTGAAAATTTACCCTCCTCTTTCCCACTAGCGGCTCCTTTTCCGACAACCAGCACGGCGGATCCCTGCCGCGGCGCTGTGAACGCAGCATTTTGATTGGTATCGTTGGCCTTCAGGCTCGTCAGTCAAACAGACCCAGGAGCAGCTCAGCCGGTGGCGCCCGGCTTTCGGGTAACGCCCTGGTCCCGCTGGTTTCGGCTTTGTGCTTCAGGTGATCAAGGATCTGCTTGATCACTATAGGGTCTTCAATGCAGGCGATGACTTTCATGGCGCCGCCGCAGCCGCTGCAGGTCTCGATGTCGATATTGAAAACACGCTTGAGCCGTTGCGCCCATGTCATCGACGCTCGCCGTTGTGCTGGTGTTGCCGGTTCATCAGCCACCCTGACCTTGTTGCCCCTGCCCCGTTTTGCCGGCGTGACCAACGCCCGGTGCCGACTGTTGGGTGCGAACACCCCGTGGAAGCGGGTTAGGTTGACTCTGGGCTTCGGTACCAGGGCGGCCAGCCTTGCAATGAAATCCAATGGTTCGAAAATGACGTGCGTGGTGCCGTCCCGGTACGGCGTCTTGAGCTGGTAGCGCACGTTGCCGCCTCGTGTTAACGACAGCCGCTTCTCGGATACCGCCGGGCGGCTGATGTACCGGCACAGCCGTTCGAGCTTCTTGCGTTCATCGGCCCTGGCCGCCACGCCGGCGTGCAGGCTGGACCCGGCTACCTTGCCAATCCCGTCACCGAACGGATCACCACTGGTCGGCAGAGTTTGCAAAGTGAACACCTTTCGCCCCGCCTGTGAACCGACAGCGATACGGTAAGTGATCGAGTGCCCCAGCAGGGGTGTCATCGGGTCGTCATCCACCGCATCCGAGGCCAGATAGCTGTTTTCGACATCCCGTTCCAGCAGGCCTTGCCGTTCCAGATAGCGACCCACCCGGTGGGCGATGGTGTGCGTCAGCTGGGTGAGCTCTGGGCTGGTCGGCGCCTTGACCCAGCGGAAACGCGCTGAGCCGTGGGATTGCTCGACATACACACCGTCGAGAAACAGCATGTGGAAGTGAACATTCAGATTGAGCGCCGATCCAAAACGCTGGATCAGGGTGACCGCGCCCGTCTTGGCCACTTGGTGGGTATGGCCCGCTTTCTTGACCAGGTGCGTGGCAATGACGCGGTAAACGATGCCCAGCACCCACCCCATGATCTCGGGCCGGCTGGCAAACAGGAAACGCAGCTGAAACGGGAAGCTCAACACCCACTGACGCATGGGTTGTTCAGGCAGTACTTCATCAACCAGCAAGGCGGCACTTTCGGCCATCCGCCGCGCCCCACAGCTCGGGCAGAAACCGCGACGCTTACAGCTGAAAGCGACCAGGTGCTCGGCGTGGCAAGACTCGCAGCGAACCCGTAGAAAGCCATGCTCCAGCCGCCCGCATTGGAGAAATTCTTCAAATTCCCGTTGCACATAGCCCGGCAATTCCTTTCCCTGCTCTGCCATAAGCGCAGCGAATGCCGGGTAATACTCGTCAACGATCTGATAGAGAAGGGTTTGCTCGGGTCGGTGGCTCTGGTAACGACCAGTATCCCGATCCCGGCTGGCCGTCCTGGCCGCCACATGAGGCATGTTCCGCGTCCTTGCAATACTGTGTTTACATACAGTCTATCGCTTAGCGGAAAGTTCTTTTACCCTCAGCCGAAATGCCTGCCGTTGCTAGACATTGCCAGCCAGTGCCCGTCACTCCCACTCGATTGTAAACAAGCACACAAAACCCTTTAGTGACAACAATTTGCAAGAACTATCAGGCTCAGTGCCATGAAAAATACCATGACCAGATCATGAGGTTGAACACGGCTTGCGCCGGCAGCGTTCACGCTCCTGGTCGGCGATCTCGCCCGGCTGCAATGCTAGCTCAGCATCGGTCATGCGCTCCAGCACGTCGCGTAGGCGGATGGTGCAAGGAATGGGCGGCAGCTCGAACTCATAGCCGCCGGCGATCATTTCGGCCGCAATCTCCTCGGTGATGAAAAACGGCTCGTCGTCTTGGTTCGGCTTCTTCATGCCCTTTCCTCCTGGCGCTCATCCTGGCCGACAGCGGCCAGGGCATCGGCTTCCGTCAATGCGTCCTCCACGAACGCGCCGTGCTGCTTCGCTTCGGCCTGGCTGACCTCGGCCCATATCCGTTTCACCTGGGCCGCACTGTACCCGGCCAGCTCGGCGGTCTTGTTGATGCTGTAGCCGGACTTGCGCAGCGCGACAACTTGGGCGCGGCGCTTCGGATCAGCACGGCGGCCCTTGTACCGCCCGGCCTGGCGGGCCAACTCAATGCCTTGGCGCTGGCGTTCGCGCCTGTCCTCGTAGTCGTCGCGGGCCATCTGCAAGGCCAGGCGAAAAAGCATGATCTGCACGGCTTCCAGCACGATCTTGGCGACGCCCTGGGCCTCGGCCGCCAGGTCGGATAGATCGACCACGCCAGGGACGGCCAGGCTTGCGCCTTTGGCCTGTATCGAGGCCACCAGGCGCTCGGCCTCGGGCAAAGGTAGGCGGCTGATGCGGTCGATCTTCTCGGCAATGACCACCTCGCCGGGCTGTAGGTCGCCGATCATGCGCAGCAGCTCAGGCCGGTCGGCGCGTGCGCCGGATGCCTTCTCACGGTAGATGCCGGCGACGTAGTAGCCGGCGGCCTTCGCGGCCGTAGTGATCGCCTCTTGGCGTTCCAAGTCCTGCGCGTCGGTGCTGACGCGCAGATAGACCCGCGCCACCATCGGCGCGGCTACTGGCTTCGTCCTGCGCATACTTGCGGGCTCCTTTGGGCATACGCAAAGTGTCCGGTCATGCTACCCCCGGCCAAAAAGGCCGTCATGCGATTTATCTTGGCCGGGTCGTTATTGGCGGGTCTAAATGGCCGCTCCGTGGATCTCATCGCCAGAAATGGCGATGCGAGATCCAGGGCAGGGCGGCCGCCATCGTCAGACCTGGCGATGGTCGACGCCGGCGCGCATCGTCGGATGTGGCGATGCGAGCTCGAGGTCGGTGGCCACCGCCGGCGACCTGGTGCCATCGTCGGCAATGGCGATGCTGCAGCTCGACGTGCGCGGCCTGGTCGTCTCGGCATCGTCGGATGCGGCGATGCTCGAGCGAGGCGAAAAAAAACCGCCTCGGGGTGTCCGAGGCGGCAAGTCTGCATGCGGTTCAGGGAGGAAGAAACCGCGCCGGCGATCAGGGAGGAAAACCGCGCGGCCTGATGTGCAGCTCGGCCACTTTAGCCGGATTTTTCGACTTATCCGATGCGAGCGGCCCGCCGTGGGCGCTGCTCGATCTGCTGTTGCTTTTTCTCGACGTGCTTCTGCTCCTGGTGCTGCTGCTCGTCGCGCCACTGTTGCAAAGTTAGCGATGAGGCAGCCTTTTGTCTTATTCAAAGGCCTTACATTTCAAAAACTCTGCTTACCAGGCGCATTTCGCCCAGGGGATCACCATAATAAAATGCTGAGGCCTGGCCTTTGCGTAGTGCACGCATCACCTCAATACCTTTGATGGTGGCGTAAGCCGTCTTCATGGATTTAAATCCCAGCGTGGCGCCGATTATCCGTTTCAGTTTGCCATGATCGCATTCAATCACGTTGTTCCGGTACTTAATCTGTCGGTGTTCAACGTCAGACGGGCACCGGCCTTCGCGTTTGAGCAGAGCAAGCGCGCGACCATAGGCGGGCGCTTTATCCGTGTTGATGAATCGCGGGATCTGCCACTTCTTCACGTTGTTGAGGATTTTACCCAGAAACCGGTATGCAGCTTTGCTGTTACGACGGGAGGAGAGATAAAAATCGACAGTGCGGCCCCGGCTGTCGACGGCCCGGTACAGATACGCCCAGCGGCCATTGACCTTCACGTAGGTTTCATCCATGTGCCACGGGCAAAGATCGGAAGGGTTACGCCAGTACCAGCGCAGCCGTTTTTCCATTTCAGGCGCATAACGCTGAACCCAGCGGTAAATCGTGGAGTGATCGACATTCACTCCGCGTTCAGCCAGCATCTCCTGCAGCTCACGGTAACTGATGCCGTATTTGCAGTACCAGCGTACGGCCCACAGAATGATGTCACGCTGAAAATGCCGGCCTTTGAATGGGTTCATGTGCAGCTCCATCAGCAAAAGGGGATGATAAGTTTATCACCACCGACTATTTGCAACAGTGCCCTGTTTAGAGTACTATATGCGCCTGCAACAGTGGGCCACCGAAAATATTAAAAAACTGCTTTATCTCGCGGGGGATGACGCGGTGATTAATTACGGGAAAATGCGGCTGGAATTTTTGCAGAAAGCACTGGCGCAGGATACCTCCGGTGACTTCTGCTTTCGTGTGCTGCATCCGGAAGTGTCTGGCCCGCCGGATATGAAAAAGGCTTCCGCCGGGTACCGTGACTTTATTATCGGTAACAGAGCGTTGCTGGATCTGGTGAATTCAGCCGGTGAAGGGGCTCCGGTTGCGCATTATTCCGCTGATGAAATTCAGTCATTATTTTCGGCACAAATACAGGGGTCGGTGGATAAATACGGCGATAGTTTCCTGACGGATGATCCGTATGTGCTGGCGGAAGACAAGCTGCAAACCTGTCAGATGGAAATTGATTTAATGGCGGATGTGCTGAGAGCACCGCCCCGTGAATCCGCAGAACTGATCCGCTATGTATTTGCGGATGAGTGGCCGGAATAAATAAAACCGGGCTTAATACAGATTAAGCCCGTATCGGGTATTATTACTGAATACCAGACAGCTTACGGAGGACGGAATGTTACCCATTGAGACAACCAGACTGCCTTCTGATTATTAATATTTTTCACTATTAATCAGAAGGAATAACCATGAATTTTACCCGGATTGACCTGAATACCTGGAATCGCAGGGAACATTTTGCCCTTTATCGTCAGCAGATTAAATGCGGATTCAGCCTGACCACCAAACTCGATATTACCGCTTTGCGTACTGCACTGGCGAAAACCGGTTATAAGTTTTATCCGCTGATGATTTACCTGATCTCCCGGGCTGTTAATCAGTTTCCGGAGTTCCGGATGGCAATGAAAGATAATGAACTGATTTACTGGGAACAGTCAGACCCGGTCTTTACTGTCTTTCATAAAGAAACCGAAACATTCTCCGCACTGTCCTGCCGTTATTTTCCGGATCTCAGTGAGTTTATGGCGGGTTATAACGCGGTAACAGCAGAATATCAGCATGATACCAGGTTGTTTCCGCAGGGAAATTTACCGGAGAATCACCTGAATATATCATCGTTACCCTGGGTGAGTTTTGACGGATTTAATCTGAATATCACCGGAAATGATGATTATTTTTCCCCGGTTTTTACAATGGCAAAGTTTCAGCAGGAAGGTGACCGCGTACTATTACCTGTTTCTGTACAGGTTCATCATGCAGTCTGTGATGGTTTTCATGCAGCAAGGTTTATCAATACACTTCAGCTGATGTGTGATAACATACTGAAATAAATTAATTAATTCTGTATTTAAGCCACCGTATCCGGCAGGATTGGTGGCTTTTTTTTATATTTTAACCGTAATCTGTAATTTCGTTTCAGAAGGCACTGTTGCAAAGTTAGCGATGAGGCAGCCTTTTGTCTTATTCAAAGGCCTTACATTTCAAAAACTCTGCTTACCAGGCGCATTTCGCCCAGGGGATCACCATAATAAAATGCTGAGGCCTGGCCTTTGCGTAGTGCACGCATCACCTCAATACCTTTGATGGTGGCGTAAGCCGTCTTCATGGATTTAAATCCCAGCGTGGCGCCGATTATCCGTTTCAGTTTGCCATGATCGCATTCAATCACGTTGTTCCGGTACTTAATCTGTCGGTGTTCAACGTCAGACGGGCACCGGCCTTCGCGTTTGAGCAGAGCAAGCGCGCGACCATAGGCGGGCGCTTTATCCGTGTTGATGAATCGCGGGATCTGCCACTTCTTCACGTTGTTGAGGATTTTACCCAGAAACCGGTATGCAGCTTTGCTGTTACGACGGGAGGAGAGATAAAAATCGACAGTGCGGCCCCGGCTGTCGACGGCCCGGTACAGATACGCCCAGCGGCCATTGACCTTCACGTAGGTTTCATCCATGTGCCACGGGCAAAGATCGGAAGGGTTACGCCAGTACCAGCGCAGCCGTTTTTCCATTTCAGGCGCATAACGCTGAACCCAGCGGTAAATCGTGGAGTGATCGACATTCACTCCGCGTTCAGCCAGCATCTCCTGCAGCTCACGGTAACTGATGCCGTATTTGCAGTACCAGCGTACGGCCCACAGAATGATGTCACGCTGAAAATGCCGGCCTTTGAATGGGTTCATGTGCAGCTCCATCAGCAAAAGGGGATGATAAGTTTATCACCACCGACTATTTGCAACAGTGCCGTTTACTCATATATACTTTAGATTGATTTAAAACTTCATTTTTAATTTAAAAGGATCTAGGTGAAGATCCTTTTTGATAATCTCATGACCAAAATCCCTTAACGTGAGTTTTCGTTCCACTGAGCGTCAGACCCCGTATAGTGTTTTGCAGTTTAGAGGAGATATCGCGATGCATACGCGGAAGGCAATAACGGAGGCGCTTCAAAAACTCGGAGTCCAAACCGGTGACCTCTTGATGGTGCATGCCTCACTTAAAGCGATTGGTCCGGTCGAAGGAGGAGCGGAGACGGTCGTTGCCGCGTTACGCTCCGCGGTTGGGCCGACTGGCACTGTGATGGGATACGCGTCGTGGGACCGATCACCCTACGAGGAGACTCTGAATGGCGCTCGGCTGGATGACGAAGCCCGCCGTACCTGGCTGCCGTTCGATCCCGCAACAGCCGGGACTTACCGTGGGTTCGGCCTGCTGAATCAATTTCTGGTTCAAGCCCCCGGCGCGCGGCGCAGCGCGCACCCCGATGCATCGATGGTCGCGGTTGGTCCGCTGGCTGAAACGCTGACGGAGCCTCACGAACTCGGTCACGCCTTGGGGGAAGGATCGCCCGTCGAGCGGTTCGTTCGCCTTGGCGGGAAGGCCCTGCTGTTGGGTGCGCCGCTAAACTCCGTTACCGCATTGCACTACGCCGAGGCGGTTGCCGATATCCCCAACAAACGGTGGGTGACGTATGAGATGCCGATGCTTGGAAGAGACGGTGAAGTCGCCTGGAAAACGGCATCGGATTACGATTCAAACGGCATTCTCGATTGCTTTGCTATCGAAGGAAAGCCGGATGCGGTTGAAACTATAGCAAATGCTTACGTGAAGCTCGGTCGCCATCGAGAAGGTGTCGTGGGCTTTGCTCAGTGCTACCTGTTCGACGCGCAGGACATCGTGACGTTCGGCGTCACCTATCTTGAGAAGCATTTCGGAACCACTCCGATCGTGCCTCCGCACGAGGCCGTCGAGCGCTCTTGCGAGCCTTCAGGTTAGAGGCCGTCGACAATGATAATCTGGATCAACGGACCTTTCGGCGCCGGAAAGACGACGCTCGCTAAGCGGCTGCGCGATCGGCGTTCCAAATCGCTGATCTTTGACCCCGAGGAAATCGGGTTCGTGGTGAAAGAAACGGTCCCCATGCCAGCGAGCGGAGACTATCAGGATCTCCCCTTGTGGAGGGGACTTACGATCGCGGCGGTCAGGGAGATTCGAAGGAATTACTCGCAGGACATCATCATCCCAATGACGCTCGTGCACCCGGACTATCTGACTGAGATACTCGACGGGGTAAGGCGGATCGACGATCAGCTGCTGCACATCTTTCTGACGCTCAACGAGGACCTATTGCGTCACCGGATCGCGAACCAGACCATGCATCCTGACCCGAATCGAAATGCGGAGATTCGAGAGTGGCGATTAGCGAATGTCGCCCGATGCTTGGCCGCAAGGGAACGGCTTCCATGCACAACCCGTGTTCTCGATAGTGGTGCACACACCAGCGATGAACTCGCAGCGATGGTGCTCGACGGAATCGATGGGCGCACCTGATCGCCTTCGACGCCTGCGCAAAGCGTAGCGCGAGGGTGGCGGGCTCACGACCAAACGCCCAGAGGTCGATCATCGCAGGGATGTTTGGCTTTGTGGTGCGGACGACGGGACTCGAACCCGTACTCTCACAGAGAAGCAGATTTTCGTACCACCTCGACTTTCGCCGCCGTCTGATGACGTTCGTGGTCTGGACTGTCCCTTCGCCATTGCCCGAAGGCTTTAGGCGCCGCCCGTCCAGTCTCTACACCTTCCCCCGAAGGGGCTTGGCTCGGGATTGGCTTAGGGTATTGCCCGTTAGCGTTCCCCGACTTTGAGCGGTTCTACTCCGCGGATTTCCCCGCGGGCACTCCAATTTTAAAGTCTGCTGCGTCTACCGATTTCGCCACGTCCGCCTTTTTTCGCCGTTCCTAGCGCTCGTGCGATGCACCTATGTTGCACCTAGCGCCGAATCGTTCTTCGTCATCCTGAAAAACCACGTCTCCTAAAGCCTTGCATAGCTTATCTTTTCTCCACCACGAACTTTTTTGTGGGATGGTAGAAAAAAAGACTTTTTAAGTCCGCTGGCTTGCCAGGCCTTGTTAGCTTGTACGGTCATGGTTATCGGGTAAAGAATATTGACGGCATCGCTGGTGTCGGTGGCTGAAAAGCCGGCTCCCATCAGGGCAATAGCCATTTCAGATGCAGGCGTACAGGGCAATGGTCAACAGCTACAGCCTGTCTGACGATTCCGGCGTCATGGCTGCGGCGGCTATCACGCATTTTTTGTTCGGTCAGGCGGTGTTTTCGTACCTCAATGGTTGGAGCGTGTTGATCGGACCTGGTACAGGTTTGGACAGCACGGGCTGCAAATACGCAAGGGATTTAATGGGCCTGGTGGCGTTCACGGCTTTTATCGTGACGTTTCTGTTCAGGGGCTACTCATAATCTCGTGGCTCGGCGGTTCCCGGCACACCATGACAGTAAGGAAGGACCCTGTGTCTCAACTCTCCCAGCTTCGAAGCCCCGCCGCCGTGCAGGCTGCCATCGATGAGTTCGTGCAACTGGGCCGCACGAAATTCCTGGCGCGCCACGGCTACGGCAAGTCCCGCGACTTCCTGGTACGTGATCCGAAGACCGGCACCGATTGCGATTCCAAGGCCATCGCCGGTGTGGCCTTCGGCAAGCAATTTCCCGAGCAGGGCCCGCTCACTGCTGACAGCTTCTCCGGTGGCGAGACGACCGTCGTTCCGGCGCTGACGCGGCTCGGGTTTCGCATCATTCGCATCGGCGAAGACTGGTCCGAAGAAGAGGTCCTGGCCACGGTCGAAGACTATTTCGACATGCTGCGTGCCGAGGCGGCTGGGGAGCCGTACCACAAGTCCGAGCACAACCAGGCACTGCGCCAACTGCTGAACGGTCGCAGCAAGTCTTCAGTCGAGCTCAAGCACCAGAACATTAGCGCCGTACTCGATGCCCTGGGCCTGCCCTATATCAACGGCTACAAGCCACGCGGCAACAGCCAACTGCTGCTGCGTAAATCCGTACACGCCTACGTTCTGGAACATCAGCAGACGGTCGGCGCTCTTGTCGATGCCCTGGAGGAGGTAAAACTTCCGGGTGACAAAACCTACCGAGCGGCTTTGGTAGAACCACCCGCCCGTGAAGTGCTTGTGCGTACCCCGGCATCTCTACGGCAACGCCTACCGCGAAAGTTCGATTATGCCGCTCGCGATGAAGCCAACCGCAAGCTGGGCCGGGCAGGGGAGCAGTGGGTGATTGGCTACGAACAGCAACGCCTGACCGAGCTCGGCCACCCAGAGCTTTTTCAGCGGCTGGATTGGGTGTCCGACACCCAGGGAGACGGTGCGGGGTTCGACATCCTGTCGTTCGAAGAGGACGCCCATGAGCGCTTCATCGAGGTGAAAACCACCAATGGCGGGGTAGGCTCGTCTTTCTTGGTCAGCCACAACGAACTCGAATTCTCCAAGGAGGCGGGCGATCAATTCCATCTGTATCGCGTGTTCCAGTTTCGGGACGGTCCGCGCCTGTTCACGCTACCCGGCGACCTCAGCCAACATGTGCATCTCAAGCCGACGGACTACCGGGCGAGTTTCCGGAGTTTGGTGGGGTAAAGGCAGGGTTCTGTTGAGCCGAATGGCTGTGTGCGGCCGATTCTGTTGAAAAAGTAGCGGCCTCCCCATGCCGTTGGCAAAATTGCTTTGTCAGCGAGCGTGGGGGCGAACAGCATGATGGGACAGTTACCGGGAGGACAGCAGCGCCTGTTCTACTCGTTCAATCTGGAAGATCACGTCCCGGCCCAACATCTCCTGCGCAGCATCGACCAGTGCTTGGATCTCAGTGATCTACGTGCCTACCTGGCAGATTTCTATAGCCCCATCGGGCGTCCCTCGATTGACCCGGAGTTGATGGTGCGCATGCTGGTCGTCGGCTACTGCTATGGCATTCGTTCCGAGCGGCGATTGTGCGAAGAGGTGCACCTGAACCTGGCCTATCGCTGGTTCTGCCGGTTGGGTCTGGAAGACGAAGTCCCCAATCACTCGACCTTCTCGAAGAATCGCCATGGGCGTTTTCGTGACAGCGATCTATTCCGCTGGTTATTCAATGAGGTGCTGCGGCGCTGCATGGCAGCCGGCCTAGTCAAGGGTGAAGGTTTCGCCGTCGACGCCAGCATCATTAAGGCGGATGCCAGCCGGCAACGTGGGGTGGCGGGAGATGAGGTCGATTGGAACGATCCAAAGCTCAGCAGCCGCGCAGTGCGCGAGTACCTCGAAGCCCTTGATGAAGAGGCGCTGGCTGAGGCTCTTCCCAAGAAAATTTCGCTCACTGATCCTCAGTCCCGTTGGACAGCAGCGCCAGGTGGCCCGGCCTTTTTTGCCTACTCCACGAATTACCTGATCGACACTGAGCACGGTGTGATCATGGACGTGGAAGCTACCCCGGCGCACCGTACCGCCGAAGTCGATTCGACTAGGACGATGGTCGAGCGTGTCGAGGCGCAGTTCGATCTCACACCGGAACGCCTTATCGGCGATACCGCTTATGGCACCGCCCCGATGCTGGCCTGGATGGTCGAAGAAAAGGACATCGAACCGCATGTGCCGGTGTGGGACAAGACCGAGCGCAAGGACGACAGCCTCTCCAGTAACGACTTTCACTGGAGTCAGGACGCCAATGAATATCGCTGCCCAGCCGGCAAACCGCTACGCAGTGAATGGCGCGCCTTCACCCAGCAAAGGTCGCGGGTAACTAAGGCCAAAACCGTCATTTACCGCTCCAGCCAAACCGACTGCGCCACCTGCCCGTTGAAAGCGAAATGCTGCCCCAACACGCCGAATCGGAAGATCGTCCGCAGCATCCATGAGGCTGCCCGCGACGTGGCTCGACGCATCGCCAAGACACCGGAGTACCTCGTCTCTCGCTGCGAACGAAAGAAGGTGGAGATGCTTTTCGCCCACCTCAAACGGATCATGAAACTCGACCGTTTACGACTGCGTGGCCTAACGGGTGCCACTGACGAATTCACCTTGGCTGCGATGGTGCAGAACCTGCGCCGCATGGCCAAGCTTTTGCCTCAAGGGCCACCGCTGACGGGATAGGTATGCCTGCTACGAGCAGAAACCCTCAAATTAACCCTTAAACCTGAGCAAGGACGCTCAGTGAAACGCCGGAAGGCAACTTGAAGTGGCTTGCAGCCACTTCGACAGCAGGCACACCTGATCGGCAGGCTGCCGCTAAAGCTACTTTTTCAACAGAATCGGCCGATTTGTGCCGGTCGTCAAGGACCGCTTCGGATCACTCTCAACCGGATCGCGGGCCAGCTGATTTGCTAAAACCCGCGCCAAACTCAACGAAGGATTTCGCATGATCCGTTTTTTTTGGCGATCACGCTCGGCCTGATGGTTGGCTGCTCGTCGAGTTCAAGTTCGATCTGATCAGTGAGCGGTAGCGCAAGTGGATCGCCTCAGCCAAGCAGCGTTGTTGCCGGCGGCCGGAAGAAAGCCTTGAACTAGTAGCGGAAAGGATGAAACTTTATTTTTACGATTCTCAGCATTTTCCAAGGTTGAGCGAAAATTAGGATGATACTTTAATGATTCCGGCCTCCATCCCCACAAAACGCTTGCAGATGGCAGAATTGAAATAAGTCATTGTTTTAAATGGATTTTTGCAGGAATTGCTACGTTGCAGGGTCCTGTAGTTAGGATGACACTTTATTTTCCTCCCACAGGCCTCGTGATACGCCTATTTTTATAGGTTAATGTCATGATAATAATGGTTTCTTAGACGTCAGGTGGCACTTTTCGGGGAAATGTGCGCGGAACCCCTATTTGTTTATTTTTCTAAATACATTCAAATATGTATCCGCTCATGAGACAATAACCCTGGTAAATGCTTCAATAATATTGAAAAAGGAAGAGTATGAGTATTCAACATTTTCGTGTCGCCCTTATTCCCTTTTTTGCGGCATTTTGCCTTCCTGTTTTTGCTCACCCAGAAACGCTGGTGAAAGTAAAAGATGCTGAAGATCAGTTGGGTGCACGAGTGGGTTACATCGAACTGGATCTCAACAGCGGTAAGATCCTTGAGAGTTTTCGCCCCGAAGAACGTTTTCCAATGATGAGCACTTTTAAAGTTCTGCTATGTGGTGCGGTATTATCCCGTGTTGACGCCGGGCAAGAGCAACTCGGTCGCCGCATACACTATTCTCAGAATGACTTGGTTGAGTACTCACCAGTCACAGAAAAGCATCTTACGGATGGCATGACAGTAAGAGAATTATGCAGTGCTGCCATAACCATGAGTGATAACACTGCTGCCAACTTACTTCTGACAACGATCGGAGGACCGAAGGAGCTAACCGCTTTTTTGCACAACATGGGGGATCATGTAACTCGCCTTGATCGTTGGGAACCGGAGCTGAATGAAGCCATACCAAACGACGAGCGTGACACCACGATGCCTGCAGCAATGGCAACAACGTTGCGCAAACTATTAACTGGCGAACTACTTACTCTAGCTTCCCGGCAACAATTAATAGACTGGATGGAGGCGGATAAAGTTGCAGGACCACTTCTGCGCTCGGCCCTTCCGGCTGGCTGGTTTATTGCTGATAAATCTGGAGCCGGTGAGCGTGGGTCTCGCGGTATCATTGCAGCACTGGGGCCAGATGGTAAGCCCTCCCGTATCGTAGTTATCTACACGACGGGGAGTCAGGCAACTATGGATGAACGAAATAGACAGATCGCTGAGATAGGTGCCTCACTGATTAAGCATTGGTAACTGTCAGACCAAGTTTACTCATATATACTTTAGATTGATTTAAAACTTCATTTTTAATTTAAAAGGATCTAGGTGAAGATCCTTTTTGATAATCTCATGACCAAAATCCCTTAACGTGAGTTTTCGTTCCACTGAGCGTCAGACCCCTTATCTGAACATAAAACACTATCAATAAGTTGGAGTCATTACCCCCCGGACGAGTGGGAATCCATGGTAGGGATTTTTACCGAAATGGAAGAACACTATTAGGGGGCACCTCAGAAAACGGAAAATAAAGCACGCTAAGGCATAGCTGACCTTGCCAGGCCTGCTTCGCCCTGTAGTGACGCGATCAACGGGCAGGAAACATTCCCCTTTCGTGCATGGCAGGCGCACACGAGTTCAGACAGCACGGTTTCCATGCGCGCCAAGTCGGCCATCTTCTCGCGCACGTCCTTGAGCTTGTGTTCGGCCAGGCTGCTGGCCTCCTCGCAGTGGGTGCCATCGTCGAGCCGCAACAGCTCGGCAATCTCGTCCAGACTGAACCCCAGCCGCTGTGCCGATTTCACGAATTTCACCCGAACCACGTCCGCCTCCCCATAGCGGCGGATGCTGCCGTAAGGCTTGTCCGGTTCCCGCAACAGGCCCTTGCGCTGATAGAAGCGGATTGTCTCCACGTTGACCCCGGCCGCCTTGGCAAAAACGCCAATGGTCAGGTTTTCCAAATTATTTTCCATATCGCTTGACTCCGTACATGAGTACGGAAGTAAGGTTACGCTATCCAATCCAAATTCAAAAGGGCCAACGTATGTCTGAACCACAAAACGGGCGCGGTGCGCTCTTCGCCGGCGGGCTGGCCGCCATTCTTGCATCGACCTGCTGCCTGGGGCCGCTAGTACTGGTCGCCCTGGGCTTCTCCGGTGCTTGGATCGGCAACCTGACGGTGCTGGAACCCTATCGACCGTTGTTCATCGGCGCGGCGCTAGTGGCGCTGTTCTTCGCCTGGAAGCGGATTTACCGGCCCGTGCAGGCATGCAAGCCAGGTGAGGTCTGCGCGATTCCGCAGGTGCGCGCCACCTACAAGCTGATTTTCTGGATCGTGGCCGTGCTGGTCCTGGTCGCGCTTGGATTTCCCTATGTCGTTCCATTTTTCTATTAACCAGGAGTTCATCATGAAGAAACTGTTTGCCTCCCTTGCCCTCGCCGCCGCTGTTGCCCCGGTGTGGGCCGCTACCCAGACCGTCACGCTAGCGGTTCCCGGCATGACTTGCGCCGCCTGCCCGATCACAGTCAAGAAAGCGCTCTCCAAGGTCGAAGGCGTGAGCAAGGTCGATGTGGGCTTCGAGAAGCGCGAGGCCGTCGTCACTTTTGACGACACCAAGGCCAGCGTACAGAAGCTGACCAAGGCCACCGCAGACGCCGGCTATCCGTCCAGCGTCAAGCAGTGAGCCAGCAAGCCAACGACAACAGCGAGAGCCGCTTCATGGGACTGATGACACGCATTGCCGATAAAACCGGCGCGCTCGGCAGCGTCGTTTCCGCGATGGGCTGCGCCGCCTGCTTTCCAGCCCTCGCCAGCTTCGGCGCGGCCATCGGGCTGGGCTTCTTGAGCCAGTACGAGGGACTGTTCATCAGCCGCCTGCTGCCGCTGTTTGCCGCGCTGGCCTTCCTGGCGAACGCGCTGGGTTGGTTCAGTCATCGGCAATGGCTGCGCAGTCTGCTCGGCATGATCGGCCCGGCCATCGTGTTTGCGGCCACGGTCTGGCTGCTCGGCAACTGGTGGACGGCGAACCTGATGTACGTCGGCCTGGCCTTGATGATTGGGGTGTCGATCTGGGACTTCGTGTCGCCGGCGCATCGCCGTTGCGGACTGGACGGCTGCGAACTCCCCGCCAAGCGCTTGTGAAAGACGGCTGACCGTGCGACACGGCGGCCCACACGAATAAGGAACGATGGTATGAGCACTCTCAAAATCACCGGCATGACTTGCGACTCGTGCGCAGTGCATGTCAAGGACGCCCTGGAGAAAGTGCCCGGCGTGCAATCAGCGGATGTCTCCTACGCCAAGGGCAGCGCCAAGCTCGCCATTGAGGTCGGCACGTCACCCGACGCGCTGACGGCCGCTGTAGCTGGACTCGGTTATCGGGCCACGCTGGCCGATGCCCCCTCAGTTTCGACGCCGGGCGGATTGCTCGACAAGATGCGCGATCTGCTGGGCAGAAACGACAAGACGGGTAGCAGCGGCGCATTGCATATCGCCGTCATCGGCAGCGGCGGGGCCGCGATGGCAGCGGCGCTGAAGGCCGTCGAGCAAGGCGCACGTGTCACGCTGATCGAGCGCGGCACCATCGGCGGCACCTGCGTCAATGTCGGTTGTGTGCCGTCCAAGATCATGATCCGCGCCGCCCATATCGCCCATCTGCGCCGGGAAAGCCCGTTCGATGGCGGCATCGCCGCTACCACGCCGACCATCCAGCGCACGGCGCTGCTGGCCCAGCAGCAGGCCCGCGTCGATGAACTGCGCCACGCCAAGTACGAAGGCATCTTGGAGGGCAATCCGGCGATCACTGTGCTGCACGGCTCCGCCCGCTTTAAGGACAATCGCAACCTGATCGTGCAACTCAACGACGGCGGCGAGCGCGTGGTGGCATTCGACCGCTGCCTGATCGCCACCGGCGCGAGCCCGGCCGTGCCGCCGATTCCCGGCCTGAAAGACACTCCGTACTGGACTTCCACTGAAGCGCTGGTCAGCGAGACGATTCCTAAGCGCCTGGCCGTGATTGGCTCATCAGTGGTGGCGCTGGAGCTGGCGCAGGCGTTCGCCCGACTCGGAGCGAAGGTGACGATCCTGGCTCGCAGCACGCTGTTCTTCCGCGAAGACCCAGCTATAGGCGAAGCCGTCACGGCCGCATTCCGCATGGAGGGCATCGAGGTGAGGGAACACACCCAGGCCAGCCAGGTCGCGTATATCAATGGTGAAGGGGACGGCGAATTCGTGCTCACCACGGCGCACGGCGAACTGCGCGCCGACAAGCTGCTGGTCGCCACCGGCCGCGCGCCCAACACACGCAAGCTGGCACTGGATGCGACGGGCGTCACGCTCACCCCGCAAGGCGCTATCGTCATCGACCCCGGCATGCGTACAAGCGTGGAACACATCTACGCCGCAGGCGACTGCACCGACCAGCCGCAGTTCGTCTATGTGGCGGCAGCGGCCGGCACTCGCGCCGCGATCAACATGACCGGCGGTGACGCGGCCCTGAACCTGACCGCGATGCCGGCCGTGGTGTTCACCGACCCGCAAGTGGCGACCGTAGGCTACAGCGAGGCGGAAGCGCACCATGACGGCATCAAAACTGATAGTCGCACGCTAACGCTGGACAACGTGCCGCGCGCGCTCGCCAACTTCGACACGCGCGGCTTCATCAAACTGGTGGTTGAAGAAGGCAGCGGACGACTGATCGGCGTGCAGGCAGTGGCCCCGGAAGCGGGCGAACTGATCCAGACGGCCGCACTGGCGATTCGCAACCGGATGACGGTGCAGGAACTGGCCGACCAGTTGTTCCCCTACCTGACGATGGTCGAAGGGTTGAAGCTCGCGGCGCAGACCTTCAACAAGGATGTGAAGCAGCTTTCCTGCTGCGCCGGGTGAGGACAAGGAGGTGTGCGATGAGCGCCTACACGGTATCGCAACTGGCCCATAACGCTGGGGTGAGCGTACATATCGTGCGCGACTACCTGGTGCGCGGCTTGTTACGGCCGGTGGCCTGCACCACGGGCGGCTACGGCGTGTTCGACGATGCGGCCTTGCAACGGCTGTGCTTCGTGCGCGCGGCCTTCGAGGCGGGTATCGGCCTGGATGCCCTGGCGCGGCTGTGCCGTGCGCTCGACGCAGCGGACGGCGCACAAGCCGCAGCGCAGCTTGCCGTGCTGCGCCAGTTGGTCGAGCGGCGGCGCGCGGCGTTGGCCCATCTGGACGCGCAACTGGCCTCCATGCCAGCCGAGCGGGCGCACGAGGAGGCATTGCCGTGAACGCCCCTGACAAACTGCCGCCCGAGACGCGCCAACCCGTTTCCGGCTACCTGTGGGGTGCGCTGGCCGTGTTGACCTGCCCCTGCCATCTGCCGATTCTCGCCGCCGTGCTGGCCGGGACGACCGCCGGTGCCTTCCTTGGCGAGCATTGGGGTGTTGCCGCGCTCGCGCTGACCGGCTTGTTCGTTCTGGCCGTAACGCGGCTGCTGCGCGCCTTCCGGGGCGGATCATGACGAGTTCGCAGCCCGCCGGATGGACGGCGGCCGAGTTGGCGCAGGCGGCGGCGCGCGGACAGCTTGACCTGCATTACCAGCCGCTGGTCGATCTGCGCGATCACCGGATCGCTGGCGCGGAAGCGTTGATGCGCTGGCGGCATCCGAGGCTTGGCCTGTTGCCGCCCGGCCAGTTCCTGCCGCTGGCCGAGTCGTTCGGCCTGATGCCGGAAATAGGCGCGTGGGTGCTGGGCGAGGCCTGTCGCCAGATGCACAAGTGGCAAGGACCGGCATGGCAACCGTTCCGTCTTGCCATCAATGTGTCCGCCAGCCAGGTTGGGCCAACGTTCGACGACGAGGTAAAGCGGGTGCTGGCCGATATGGCCCTGCCCGCCGAGCTTCTGGAGATCGAACTGACCGAATCGGTCGCATTCGGCAATCCAGCCCTGTTCGCCAGTTTCGACGCCTTGCGCGCCATCGGCGTGCGCTTCGCCGCCGACGACTTCGGCACCGGCTATTCCTGCCTGCAACATCTGAAATGCTGCCCCATCACCACATTGAAAATCGACCAATCCTTTGTCGCCAGGCTCCCGGATGATGCCCGTGACCAAACTATCGTGCGGGCGGTGATCCAGCTCGCGCACGGGCTGGGCATGGATGTCATTTTCAGAAGACGACTGCACCAGTTGATTGGGCGTAATGGCTGTTGTGCAGCCAGCTCCTGACAGTTCAATATCAGAAGTGATCTGCACCAATCTCGACTATGCTCAATACTCGTGTGCACCAAAGCGAGGTGAGCATGGCGACGGACACCCCACGGATTCCAGAACAAGGCGTGGCCACTCTGCCTGATGAGGCTTGGGAGCGTGCGCGCCGTCGTGCGGAGATCATCAGTCCGTTGGCGCAGTCGGAGACGGTCGGGCACGAAGCGGCCGATATGGCGGCTCAGGCGCTGGGCTTGTCTCGGCGCCAGGTATACGTTCTGATCCGGCGTGCCCGGCAAGGCAGCGGCCTCGTGACGGATCTGGTGCCCGGCCAGTCCGGTGGAGGTAAAGGTAAGGGGCGCTTGCCGGAACCGGTCGAGCGCGTCATCCACGAGCTACTGCAAAAGCGGTTCCTGACCAAGCAGAAGCGCAGCCTAGCGGCCTTTCACCGCGAAGTCACTCAGGTGTGCAAGGCTCAAAAACTGCGAGTGCCGGCGCGCAATACCGTGGCCTTACGGATCGCTAGCCTTGACCCGCGCAAGGTCATCCGCCGGCGGGAAGGCCAGGATGCCGCTCGTGACCTACAAGGTGTGGGCGGCGAGCCTCCTGCCGTGACCGCGCCGCTGGAGCAGGTGCAGATAGACCATACGGTCATCGACCTGATCGTGGTCGATGACCGCGACCGGCAACCTATTGGCCGCCCGTACCTGACCCTCGCCATCGACGTGTTCACCCGCTGCGTGCTCGGCATGGTCGTCACGCTGGAAGCGCCGTCTGCCGTTTCGGTTGGCCTGTGCCTCGTGCATGTCGCCTGCGACAAGCGCCCTTGGCTGGAAGGACTGAACGTGGAAATGGATTGGCAGATGAGCGGCAAGCCCTTGCTGCTCTACCTAGACAACGCGGCCGAGTTCAAGAGCGAGGCCCTGCGCCGGGGTTGCGAGCAGCATGGCATCCGGCTGGACTATCGCCCGCTGGGACAGCCGCACTATGGCGGCATCGTGGAACGGATCATCGGCACGGCGATGCAGATGATTCACGACGAACTGCCGGGAACGACCTTCTCCAACCCTGACCAGCGCGGCGACTACGATTCCGAAAACAAGGCCGCCCTGACGCTGCGCGAGCTAGAGCGCTGGCTCACATTGGCGGTCGGCACCTACCACGGTTCGGTGCACAACGGCCTGCTCCAACCGCCGGCCGCGCGCTGGGCCGAGGCCGTGGCGCGTGTCGGCGTACCGGCCGTCGTCACACGCGCTACTTCGTTCCTGGTCGATTTTCTGCCGATCCTCCGGCGCACGCTGACCCGCACCGGCTTTGTCATCGACCACATCCACTACTACGCCGATGGGCACTGTTGCAAATAGTCGGTGGTGATAAACTTATCATCCCCTTTTGCTGATGGAGCTGCACATGAACCCATTCAAAGGCCGGCATTTTCAGCGTGACATCATTCTGTGGGCCGTACGCTGGTACTGCAAATACGGCATCAGTTACCGTGAGCTGCAGGAGATGCTGGCTGAACGCGGAGTGAATGTCGATCACTCCACGATTTACCGCTGGGTTCAGCGTTATGCGCCTGAAATGGAAAAACGGCTGCGCTGGTACTGGCGTAACCCTTCCGATCTTTGCCCGTGGCACATGGATGAAACCTACGTGAAGGTCAATGGCCGCTGGGCGTATCTGTACCGGGCCGTCGACAGCCGGGGCCGCACTGTCGATTTTTATCTCTCCTCCCGTCGTAACAGCAAAGCTGCATACCGGTTTCTGGGTAAAATCCTCAACAACGTGAAGAAGTGGCAGATCCCGCGATTCATCAACACGGATAAAGCGCCCGCCTATGGTCGCGCGCTTGCTCTGCTCAAACGCGAAGGCCGGTGCCCGTCTGACGTTGAACACCGACAGATTAAGTACCGGAACAACGTGATTGAATGCGATCATGGCAAACTGAAACGGATAATCGGCGCCACGCTGGGATTTAAATCCATGAAGACGGCTTACGCCACCATCAAAGGTATTGAGGTGATGCGTGCACTACGCAAAGGCCAGGCCTCAGCATTTTATTATGGTGATCCCCTGGGCGAAATGCGCCTGGTAAGCAGAGTTTTTGAAATGTAAGGCCTTTGAATAAGACAAAAGGCTGCCTCATCGCTAACTTTGCAACAGTGCCCGTTTTTCCGATGTGCCGAAATGCCCGCTTACCAGGGTGTGCAGCTCATTCAGAATATAATCATACATCTGATAATGCGCTTTCCACGGCTCCTGTGTGGCATTGACATAAAACCCGGCACCCTGGCCGAGATCGTACTCTTTATCATCCGCCACCTGACTGCCGCGCGGACTGGTATCCGGCGCGACAATCACCAGGCCGTGTTCCGCTGCGTAACGCTGTGCCCCGGCTTTGGTGATAAAATTCTGCTCGTTGCAGGTCAGCCCGGAAAGCCAGTACAGCACAGGACATTTCTCTGTTTTTGCCTGCGGCGGCAGAAACACGGAAAAAGTCATCGGCGTGCCGGTCACCGCAGAGTGGTGACGCCAGACTTCCTGGCTGCCGCCGAAACAGACGTGATGTTCAATCCGTTCCATAGTATCTCCCTGAATACGTTATCAGTAATGAATGACTGTGCGGATGGATTTGCCGTCGTGCATCAAATCAAAAGCTTCATTGATTTTATCCAGTTCCATGGTGTGCGTGACAAACGGCGCCAGCTCGATTTTGCCGCTCATGGCATCTTCCACCATTCCCGGCAACTGGGTACGCCCTTTCACGCCGCCGAACGCCGTGCCTTTCCAGACCCGGCCGGTCACCAGCTGGAACGGACGGGTTGAAATCTCTTTTCCGGCACCCGCCACCCCGATAATTACCGACTGCCCCCAGCCACGGTGCGCACTTTCCAGCGCCGACCGCATCACATTGACATTGCCGATACATTCAAAGGTATGATCCACACCCCATTTGGTCATTTCGACCAGCACCTGCTGAACAGGTTTGTCATAATCATTGGGATTAATGCAGTCTGTGGCGCCGAACTGTTTTGCCAGCTCAAACTTGGATGGATTGGTATCGATGGCAAAGATGCGCCCCGCTTTTGCCTGACGTGCGCCCTGCACCACGGCCAGCCCGATACCGCCGAGGCCGAATACCGCCACAGAATCCCCTTCCTGTACCTTCGCGGTATTGTGTACCGCGCCGATCCCGGTGGTCACGCCGCAGCCGAGCAGGCAAACCTGCTCCGCATTGGCCTGCGGATTGATTTTCGCCAGTGATACTTCCGCCACAACGGTATATTCGCTGAATGTCGAGCAGCCCATATAGTGATAGAGCGGCTGACCGTTATACGAAAAACGGCTGGTGCCGTCCGGCATCACGCCTTTGCCCTGGGTTTCGCGGACGGCAACACAGAGGTTGGTTTTACCGGAGGTACAGAAATCACACTCGCCGCACTCGGCGGTGTACAGCGGGATCACATGGTCGCCCGGTTTCACACTGGTCACGCCCTCACCGACCTCAACCACCACCCCGGCACCTTCATGGCCGAGCACCACCGGGAACAGACCTTCCGGATCATCACCGGAAAGCGTGTAGGCATCGGTATGGCATACCCCGGTGTGACTGATTTTCACCAGCACTTCACCTTTCTTCGGCGGTGCCACATCAATTTCAACAATTTCAAGGGGTAAACCCGGCCCGAAGGCGACTGCTGCGCGTGATTTCATAACGGTTCCTCTGTGTCTGAGGCTTATCATGGCAGGCGATAAGCACGAATGCCGTCCACCATACCGCACAACAGCGCTGCCTGTATAGCGCCGGTCAGCAGGTGGCCGCCACCGGTGCCGGTTTTCTGATCAGCAGACAGATTGCCAGCAGCAGACCGTACAGTGCCGTGCCAATCAGCCACACCGTACCGTCCGCACTCTGCTGTGTCTGACTGAAAATAAAAGCAAACAGCAGCGGGCCCGCCACGCCGGTCAGATTGGTCAGGCTGACCAGCACACCCTGTAGTTTTCCCTGATTTGCCGCCGATGCCCCGGCAGAGATAATGCCCTGCAATGCAGGCAGTGCAATTCCGCCGCCTGCCAGCAGGATCAGGACCGGATACACCATCCATCCGGAAGTGATAGCAGACATCAGTAAAAACGCGGTGGCATCGGCAATAAATCCGGCGAAAATAATGGTTTTCTCACTCAGCCGTTTTGCCAGCGCCCCGGCAACCACCGCCTGAAACAGTGCATGCATCGCCCCGAGTCCCGCCAGTGAAAAACCGACCGCCGCGCTGTCCCAGGCAAAGCGGCTCTCCGTAAACAATACCCAGACAGTGGCCGGGATCTGCCCGATAAGCTGCGCGGTAAAAAAGACAAACAGCAACAGCGCCAGAGGTTTAAGCAGTGTGATAAAGCTGATACCTGCGCTTTCTTGTTTCTGCTCCGCCGGTTTTTCTTCTGTCTGTACCGCCGGTTTAAAGATAAAAAAGACCATCAGAAAGGTGCAGGCATTCAGTATTGCCGCAATGACAAACGGCAGATGCGGTGAGATATCCCCCGCCAGTCCGCCGATAGCCGGCCCGGCAATCAGCCCGGCACCAAAGGCCGCACCGAGACGGCCGAACCAGGCGGTACGCTCGCTGACCGCCGTGCTGTCCGCCACTACCGAAGCCGCAACCGCGCCGGTGGCACCAGTGATCCCGGAGATAATCCGCCCGAGATACAACATCCACAGCACATTGGACAGTGCCAGCAGTGTGTAATCAAACGCGGCACCCGCCAGGGATAACAGCAGCACCGGTCTGCGCCCCAGCTTATCTGACCATCTGCCCAGCAGCGGAGCAAAACAGACCTGCATCACCGCATACAGCGCCAGCAGAATGCCGTAATGGTTTGCCACATCCGCTTCCGGGAGATATTCCCGCAGCAGTGACGGTAATACCGGCATGATCAGACCAATTCCCATCGCGTCCAGCAGTGTAATCACCAGCGCGATGACAGCGGGTTTATTCATTTTTCAGATCCTGTGTTAATTCCCTATCATTGATAGAGTTGGAATATATCCCTATCAATGATAGAGTGTCAATCTGAAAATCGGAGGAGACGGTCATGGCACGGCTGAACAGAGAATCGGTTATTGATGCGGCACTGGAACTGCTGAATGAGACAGGGATTGACGGGCTGACGACCCGCAAGCTGGCGCAGAAGCTGGGAATAGAACAGCCGACACTTTACTGGCATGTGAAAAATAAACGGGCGTTACTGGATGCGCTGGCGGTGGAGATCCTGGCGCGTCATCATGATTATTCACTGCCTGCGGCGGGGGAATCCTGGCAGTCATTTCTGCGCAATAATGCAATGAGTTTCCGCCGGGCGCTGCTGCGTTACCGTGACGGGGCAAAAGTGCACCTCGGCACCCGCCCTGATGAAAAACAGTATGATACGGTGGAAACCCAGTTACGCTTTATGACAGAAAACGGCTTTTCACTGCGCGACGGGTTATATGCGATTTCAGCGGTCAGTCATTTTACCCTTGGTGCCGTACTGGAGCAGCAGGAGCATACTGCCGCCCTGACCGACCGCCCTGCAGCACCGGACGAAAACCTGCCGCCGCTATTGCGGGAAGCGCTGCAGATTATGGACAGTGATGATGGTGAGCAGGCCTTTCTGCATGGCCTGGAGAGCCTGATCCGGGGGTTTGAGGTGCAGCTTACGGCACTGTTGCAAATAGTCGGTGGTGATAAACTTATCATCCCCTTTTGCTGATGGAGCTGCACATGAACCCATTCAAAGGCCGGCATTTTCAGCGTGACATCATTCTGTGGGCCGTACGCTGGTACTGCAAATACGGCATCAGTTACCGTGAGCTGCAGGAGATGCTGGCTGAACGCGGAGTGAATGTCGATCACTCCACGATTTACCGCTGGGTTCAGCGTTATGCGCCTGAAATGGAAAAACGGCTGCGCTGGTACTGGCGTAACCCTTCCGATCTTTGCCCGTGGCACATGGATGAAACCTACGTGAAGGTCAATGGCCGCTGGGCGTATCTGTACCGGGCCGTCGACAGCCGGGGCCGCACTGTCGATTTTTATCTCTCCTCCCGTCGTAACAGCAAAGCTGCATACCGGTTTCTGGGTAAAATCCTCAACAACGTGAAGAAGTGGCAGATCCCGCGATTCATCAACACGGATAAAGCGCCCGCCTATGGTCGCGCGCTTGCTCTGCTCAAACGCGAAGGCCGGTGCCCGTCTGACGTTGAACACCGACAGATTAAGTACCGGAACAACGTGATTGAATGCGATCATGGCAAACTGAAACGGATAATCGGCGCCACGCTGGGATTTAAATCCATGAAGACGGCTTACGCCACCATCAAAGGTATTGAGGTGATGCGTGCACTACGCAAAGGCCAGGCCTCAGCATTTTATTATGGTGATCCCCTGGGCGAAATGCGCCTGGTAAGCAGAGTTTTTGAAATGTAAGGCCTTTGAATAAGACAAAAGGCTGCCTCATCGCTAACTTTGCAACAGTGCCCGTAGATTTACGTGCATAGCCGATTTTCATTCTTTTCTCGCTAATTAGTTATGGGGTTATTGTTATGTTGATACAGTAACGAGTTTTGTTACATGAGGGGAGTCATTTTTCGGGAGAAGTCAGGACTTTTCAAGACTGTCACAAAAACCATCGTTTTTGATACATTAATTTAACCAATAGGTTGCAGATCAAATCGCCTGTAACAGCCTTTCTGGCTGTTTGTCGTTTTCAGAAGACGGCTGCACTGAACGTCAGAAGCCGACTGCACTATAGCAGCGGAGGGGTTGGATCCATCAGGCAACGACGGGCTGCTGCCGGCCATCAGCGGACGCAGGGAGGACTTTCCGCAACCGGCCGTTCGATGCGGCACCGATGGCCTTCGCGCAGGGGTAGTGAATCCGCCAGGATTGACTTGCGCTGCCCTACCTCTCACTAGTGAGGGGCGGCAGCGCATCAAGCGGTGAGCGCACTCCGGCACCGCCAACTTTCAGCACATGCGTGTAAATCATCGTCGTAGAGACGTCGGAATGGCCGAGCAGATCCTGCACGGTTCGAATGTCGTAACCGCTGCGGAGCAAGGCCGTCGCGAACGAGTGGCGGAGGGTGTGCGGTGTGGCGGGCTTCGTGATGCCTGCTTGTTCTACGGCACGTTTGAAGGCGCGCTGAAAGGTCTGGTCATACATGTGATGGCGACGCACGACACCGCTCCGTGGATCGGTCGAATGCGTGTGCTGCGCAAAAACCCAGAACCACGGCCAGGAATGCCCGGCGCGCGGATACTTCCGCTCAAGGGCGTCGGGAAGCGCAACGCCGCTGCGGCCCTCGGCCTGGTCCTTCAGCCACCATGCCCGTGCACGCGACAGCTGCTCGCGCAGGCTGGGTGCCAAGCTCTCGGGTAACATCAAGGCCCGATCCTTGGAGCCCTTGCCCTCCCGCACGATGATCGTGCCGTGATCGAAATCCAGATCCTTGACCCGCAGTTGCAAACCCTCACTGATCCGCATGCCCGTTCCATACAGAAGCTGGGCGAACAAACGATGCTCGCCTTCCAGAAAACCGAGGATGCGAACCACTTCATCCGGGGTCAGCACCACCGGCAAGCGCCGCGACGGCCGAGGTCTTCCGATCTCCTGAAGCCAGGGCAGATCCGTGCACAGCACCTTGCCGTAGAAGAACAGCAAGGCCGCCAATGCCTGACGATGCGTGGAGACCGAAACCTTGCGCTCGTTCGCCAGCCAGGACAGAAATGCCTCGACTTCGCTGCTGCCCAAGGTTGCCGGGTGACGCACACCGTGGAAACGGATGAAGGCACGAACCCAGTGGACATAAGCCTGTTCGGTTGGTAAGCTGTAATGCAAGTAGCGTATGCGCTCACGCAACTGGTCCAGAACCTTGACCGAACGCAGCGGTGGTAACGGCGCAGTGGCGGTTTTCATGGCTTGTTATGACTGTTTTTTTGTACAGTCTATGCCTCGGGCATCCAAGCAGCAAGCGCGTTACGCCGTGGGTCGATGTTTGATGTTATGGAGCAGCAACGATGTTACGCAGCAGGGCAGTCGCCCTAAAACAAAGTTAGCCATATGAACTCGGAATCAGTACGCATTTATCTCGTTGCTGCGATGGGAGCCAATCGGGTTATTGGCAATGGTCCTAATATCCCCTGGAAAATTCCGGGTGAGCAGAAGATTTTTCGCAGACTCACTGAGGGAAAAGTCGTTGTCATGGGGCGAAAGACCTTTGAGTCTATCGGCAAGCCTCTACCGAACCGTCACACATTGGTAATCTCACGCCAAGCTAACTACCGCGCCACTGGCTGCGTAGTTGTTTCAACGCTGTCGCACGCTATCGCTTTGGCATCCGAACTCGGCAATGAACTCTACGTCGCGGGCGGAGCTGAGATATACACTCTGGCACTACCTCACGCCCACGGCGTGTTTCTATCTGAGGTACATCAAACCTTCGAGGGTGACGCCTTCTTCCCAATGCTCAACGAAACAGAATTCGAGCTTGTCTCAACCGAAACCATTCAAGCTGTAATTCCGTACACCCACTCCGTTTATGCGCGTCGAAACGGCTAACCATTCCGTCAACGGGACGCCAAAATGCTGCGCATTTTGGTTCCCTCCGCTGCGCTCCGGCTCTCGTTACGTCCAACGTTAGCACCACTGAAACCCAGCTTTATTTAGCTCATGTTTATTCAAACGGCATTTAGCTTTTCAGGCGTTATTCAGTGCCTGTTTTGCCTTTTTTCCGGGCTTCGCCTGCATGGGCTGCGCAGGTTTTCAGTCTTTTTGGCCTCTAGCCCTTGCGTAGCAAGCGCAAGCAGCTATCGTTTTTGCAGTGCTGTGCCGCCTCGGTGGCGCAGCGTTTTTTCACGGTTAGCGCCCGTCGCCAAATTCAAGTTATCCGTTTTGGCTTCTGGTTCTAACATTTCGGTCAAGCCGACCCGCATTCTGCGGTCGGCTTACCTCGCCCGTTAGACATCATGAGGGAAGCGGTGACCATCGAAATTTCGAACCAACTATCAGAGGTGCTAAGCGTCATTGAGCGCCATCTGGAATCAACGTTGCTGGCCGTGCATTTGTACGGCTCCGCAGTGGATGGCGGCCTGAAGCCATACAGCGATATTGATTTGTTGGTTACTGTGGCCGTAAAGCTTGATGAAACGACGCGGCGAGCATTGCTCAATGATCTTATGGAGGCTTCGGCTTTCCCTGGCGAGAGCGAGACGCTCCGCGCTATAGAAGTCACCCTTGTCGTGCATGACGACATCATCCCGTGGCGTTATCCGGCTAAGCGCGAGCTGCAATTTGGAGAATGGCAGCGCAATGACATTCTTGCGGGTATCTTCGAGCCAGCCATGATCGACATTGATCTAGCTATCCTGCTTACAAAAGCAAGAGAACATAGCGTTGCCTTGGTAGGTCCGGCAGCGGAGGAATTCTTTGACCCGGTTCCTGAACAGGATCTATTCGAGGCGCTGAGGGAAACCTTGAAGCTATGGAACTCGCAGCCCGACTGGGCCGGCGATGAGCGAAATGTAGTGCTTACGTTGTCCCGCATTTGGTACAGCGCAATAACCGGCAAAATCGCGCCGAAGGATGTCGCTGCCGACTGGGCAATAAAACGCCTACCTGCCCAGTATCAGCCCGTCTTACTTGAAGCTAAGCAAGCTTATCTGGGACAAAAAGAAGATCACTTGGCCTCACGCGCAGATCACTTGGAAGAATTTATTCGCTTTGTGAAAGGCGAGATCATCAAGTCAGTTGGTAAATGATGTCTAACAATTCGTTCAAGCCGACCGCGCTACGCGCGGCGGCTTAACTCCGGCGTTAGATGCACTAAGCACATAATTGCTCACAGCCAAACTATCAGGTCAAGTCTGCTTTTATTATTTTTAAGCGTGCATAATAAGCCCTACACAAATTGGGAGATATATCATGAAAGGCTGGCTTTTTCTTGTTATCGCAATAGTTGGCGAAGTAATCGCAACATCCGCATTAAAATCTAGCGAGGGCTTTACTAAGCTTGCCCCTTCCGCCGTTGTCATAATCGGTTATGGCATCGCATTTTATTTTCTTTCTCTGGTTCTGAAATCCATCCCTGTCGGTGTTGCTTATGCAGTCTGGTCGGGACTCGGCGTCGTCATAATTACAGCCATTGCCTGGTTGCTTCATGGGCAAAAGCTTGATGCGTGGGGCTTTGTAGGTATGGGGCTCATAATTGCTGCCTTTTTGCTCGCCCGATCCCCATCGTGGAAGTCGCTGCGGAGGCCGACGCCATGGTGACGGTGTTCGGCATTCTGAATCTCACCGAGGACTCCTTCTTCGATGAGAGCCGGCGGCTAGACCCCGCCGGCGCTGTCACCGCGGCGATCGAAATGCTGCGAGTCGGATCAGACGTCGTGGATGTCGGACCGGCCGCCAGCCATCCGGACGCGAGGCCTGTATCGCCGGCCGATGAGATCAGACGTATTGCGCCGCTCTTAAGACGCCCTGTCCGATCAGATGCACCGTGTTTCAATCGACAGCTTCCAACCGGAAACCCAGCGCTATGCGCTCAAGCGCGGCGTGGGCTACCTGAACGATATCCAAGGATTTCCTGACCCTGCGCTCTATCCCGATATTGCTGAGGCGGACTGCAGGCTGGTGGTTATGCACTCAGCGCAGCGGGATGGCATCGCCACCCGCACCGGTCACCTTCGACCCGAAGACGCGCTCGACGAGATTGTGCGGTTCTTCGAGGCGCGGGTTTCCGCCTTGCGACGGAGCGGGGTCGCTGCCGACCGGCTCATCCTCGATCCGGGGATGGGATTTTTCTTGAGCCCCGCACCGGAAACATCGCTGCACGTGCTGTCGAACCTTCAAAAGCTGAAGTCGGCGTTGGGGCTTCCGCTATTGGTCTCGGTGTCGCGGAAATCCTTCTTGGGCGCCACCGTTGGCCTTCCTGTAAAGGATCTGGGTCCAGCGAGCCTTGCGGCGGAACTTCACGCGATCGGCAATGGCGCTGACTACGTCCGCACCCACGCGCCTGGAGATCTGCGAAGCGCAATCACCTTCTCGGAAACCCTCGCGAAATTTCGCAGTCGCGACGCCAGAGACCGAGGGTTAGATCATGCCTAGCATTCACCTTCCGGCCGCCCGCTAAATATCTCCTTTTGGGTTGTTAATAAAACATCCAATAAGTTGACTGTGCGTGAAAAAGAAAGTTTTGTGTGATGGCGTTGAAGATCGCACCGTTAAGCTCTTATGTGGGATGGTGCAGAGCTCGACGACTACCGATAAAACGCAACCGCCGCAAACAGACAAGAAAAAGCCCCAACTGATAACAGTTGGGGCTTCAGTATTGTGATTGGTGGAGCAATAGCACCCTGAACCCAAAACCTTCTCGCTCAACCGGTAGTGGCTGATAACAACTCGTGAGGGCTATTGCGGGTTAAGCATTTAGCGATGTCTAGGGCCAGACTGGACGTCTAAACGCAAGCCGCTGATACTGTACATAACCACAGTATCAGCGGAGGATACCCATGTCGCTGGCAAGGAACGCCACGGCGAGTCAATCGCCCACTCAAACAAACGGTTACGAACGCCACCAACCCGACCAGACGCTGCTCTACCAGCTGGTTGAGCAGCACTACCCAGCCTTCAAAGCCTCACTCGAAGCCCAAGGTCAACACCTGCCTCGCTACATCCAACAAGAATTCAACGACCTCCTCCAATGTGGCCGTCTGGAGTATGGTTTCATGCGGGTTCGCTGCGAGGATTGTCATCACGAGCGTCTGGTCGCCTTCAGCTGTAAACGACGCGGCTTTTGCCCTAGCTGCGGTGCCCGCCGGATGGCCGAGAGTGCGGCGCTGCTGATAGACGAAGTCTTCCCCAAGGAGCCCATTCGCCAGTGGGTGCTCAGCTTTCCTTTCCAGCTACGCTTTTTGCTGGCTCGCCATCCCCAGCTGATGGGCCAGGTCTTGAGTATCGTCTATCGTACACTCTCAACTCATCTGATCAAAAAAGCCGGTTACACCAAAGCCTCTGCACAAACTGGCTCAGTGACTCTTATCCAACGCTTTGGCTCCGCGCTAAATCTCAATGTCCACTACCACATGCTGTTTCTCGATGGTGTCTATGCCGAAGATGACTATGGCAAGCAACGCTTCCATCGTGTCAAGGCACCCACTTACGATGAGCTGAATACGCTCGCTCACACCCTCAGCCATCGCATCGCTCGCTGCATGGAAAAGCGTGGGATTTTGGAGCGTGATGCCGAGAATACGTGGTTGACACTGGAAGAGGGCGAAGACGATACGCTGACTCAATTACATGGTGCTTCGGTTACGTATCGCATTGCCGTCGGCCCCCAGCAAGGGCGCAAAGTCTTCACCCTGCAAACCTTGCCAGGGCGTGAGGATAAAGCCGACTCAAGCAGTCGAGTAGCCAACCATGCTGGTTTCTCGCTACACGCCGGTGTGATGGCCGAAGCGCATCAGCGGGATAAGCTTGAGCGCTTGTGTCGCTACATTAGTCGGCCAGCGGTTTCAGAAAAACGTCTGGCATTAACCGCCAATGGGCAGGTGCGTTACGAGCTCAAAACTCCGTACCGCAATGGCACCACCCATGTGATCTTCGAGCCGCTGGACTTCATCGCCAAACTCGCTGCGTTGGTACCTAAGCCGCGAGTCAACCTCACACGCTTCCACGGCGTCTTTGCACCGAACAGCAAACACCGAGTTCAAGTAACACCCGCCAAGCGGGGCAAGAAGCCCGACAAATCGGAAGGTCTCGATACTAACTGGCGTGACAAGAGTCCTGCAGAGCGCCACCGCGCCATGACCTGGATGCAACGCCTCAAGCGAGTCTTCAATATTGATATTGAAGTCTGCGAACACTGCGGCGGTCACGTCAAAGTGATTGCCAGCATCGAAGATCCGAAGGTCATTGAGCAGATTCTCAAGCATCTGAAACAGAAAACAGCCAAGGCGAATGCCGCCAAGCAGCGTGAGCTGCCACCAGAACGAGCGCCGCCACTGACTCCCAGCCTGTTCGATCCATCACAGAGTCGTCTCTTTGACTGACGACCCCAAATCCAACACTGCTCAACACTGCCAACTTTTAAACGGGGCGGTGGGGCAGTTTGTATCTCTCGAGCTATCAGGCTAGAGATTTTACCGCCAAATCGAACCTTATTAGAGCGGTTTAGGCTGGACCGGCAGTTAAAATTGGGGCTTGAGCGGTAAACGAGTGAGGGAATTTCAGGTAAGATACTTCGGATGAGGAGCAAAAAGGTGGTTTATACTTCCTATACCCAATATTTACCTAAAGGGATTGATTTAAATCAGGCAGATCAGCATTATTTAAATCAAGTTGCCATGTCACTGAATACTCGTCCTAGAAAGGCGTTAGATTGGCTTACACCATTAGAGAAATTTGCTCAGCTTGTTGATTATCATATGGCTTTTGAAACTGTCGCACCTCATGTTTGAATTCGCCCCATATTTTTGCTACAGTGAACCAAATTAAGATCATCTATTTACTAGGCCTCGCATTTGCGGGGTTTTTAATGCTGAATAAAAGGAAAACTTGATGGAATTGCCCAATATTATGCACCCGGTCGCGAAGCTGAGCACCGCATTAGCCGCTGCATTGATGCTGAGCGGGTGCATGCCCGGTGAAATCCGCCCGACGATTGGCCAGCAAATGGAAACTGGCGACCAACGGTTTGGCGATCTGGTTTTCCGCCAGCTCGCACCGAATGTCTGGCAGCACACTTCCTATCTCGACATGCCGGGTTTCGGGGCAGTCGCTTCCAACGGTTTGATCGTCAGGGATGGCGGCCGCGTGCTGGTGGTCGATACCGCCTGGACCGATGACCAGACCGCCCAGATCCTCAACTGGATCAAGCAGGAGATCAACCTGCCGGTCGCGCTGGCGGTGGTGACTCACGCGCATCAGGACAAGATGGGCGGTATGGACGCGCTGCATGCGGCGGGGATTGCGACTTATGCCAATGCGTTGTCGAACCAGCTTGCCCCGCAAGAGGGGATGGTTGCGGCGCAACACAGCCTGACTTTCGCCGCCAATGGCTGGGTCGAACCAGCAACCGCGCCCAACTTTGGCCCGCTCAAGGTATTTTACCCCGGCCCCGGCCACACCAGTGACAATATCACCGTTGGGATCGACGGCACCGACATCGCTTTTGGTGGCTGCCTGATCAAGGACAGCAAGGCCAAGTCGCTCGGCAATCTCGGTGATGCCGACACTGAGCACTACGCCGCGTCAGCGCGCGCGTTTGGTGCGGCGTTCCCCAAGGCCAGCATGATCGTGATGAGCCATTCCGCCCCCGATAGCCGCGCCGCAATCACTCATACGGCCCGCATGGCCGACAAGCTGCGCTGAGCCATGGCTGACCACGTCACCCCCAATCTGCCATCGCGCGATTTCGATGTGACAGAGGCGTTTTATGCGAAGCTGGGCTTTGCGACGAGTTGGAAGGATCGCGGCTGGATGATCCTGCAGCGCGGCGGTTTGCAGCTCGAATTCTTCCCCTATCCTGACCTCGACCCAGCTACGAGCTCGTTCGGCTGTTGCCTGCGGTTGGATGATCTCGATGCCATGGTGGCATTGGTGAACGCGGCGGGAGCCGAGGAAAAAAGCACCGGCTGGCCGCGCTTCAAAGCTCCGCAACTGGAGGCGAGCGGCCTGAGGATCGGCTACCTGATCGATCCCGACTGCACGCTGGTGCGGCTGATCCAGAACCCCGACTGACCGCATGCCCGCGAAAATCAAGATTTGCGGGATCAGCACACCCGAGGCGCTCGATGCGACCATCGCGGCGCGGGCGGACTATGCCGGGTTGGTGTTCTATCCAGCGTCGCCCCGTGCGGTTACGTCGAATGTCGCGGGCGCTTTGACATCGCGCGCAGCTGGCCAGATCGCCATGGTCGGTTTGTTCGTCGATGCGGATGATGCTGTCATCGCCGACGCACTGGTGGCAGCCAAGCTGAACGCGCTGCAGCTGCACGGTTCGGAATCGCCCGAACGCGTGGCCCAGTTGCGCGCGCGGTTTGGCAAGCCGGTGTGGAAGGCGCTGCCCGTCGCCAGCGCCAGCGATGTCGCACGCGCCGCAGCCTATGCCGGGGCGGCGGACTTGATCTTGTTCGACGCCAAGACCCCCAAAGGCGCGCTGCCCGGCGGCATGGGGTTGGCGTTCGACTGGTCGCTGCTGGCCGGATATCGCGGTGCCTTGCCGTGGGGGCTGGCAGGCGGGCTAAATCCGACGAATGTTGCCGAGGCGATTGCGCGCACCGGAGCGCCGCTGGTTCTTTTTCTGGTTTCAGTACGCGAGATACGACAAATCTTCTGTCTTTTTCCCATTTAACTAATTTTGTATACAGTTCTGTAGTTTCTCTACCTTCTTCTCCTTTAACGAATACAATTGATGAATTCGTTGCTTGTGAGGTGAGTGTAGAATAACTTTTGGCTTTAATTAAATATTTGCATCCAAGAGATTCTATCGTTTCGATAATTTTTTCATCAAAGTAGCCACTATCCATTCGAAATAAAATTTCTAAATCGTCTGATTTGATGTTAGCAACAATTTCTTTGATCATTTCCGCAGCACCGTTTGCAGTGTAAGTATTGCCACTTCTTACAAATCCGGTAACATATGCTTTTAATTCGTCGCAAAATGCAAATTGGATATTGTAGCATCGGTTTCCCAGTTTCTTAGGATTATATCCTTTTGACGCACCTTCTTGATGACCTTCTACGTTAATTACACTACTATCAATATCAATCGTAATGGATGTCAATTTACTTTTAGTGAGCAGTTTTTTAAAGACTTTAAAATTAATGTCTCTAAACATTTGGGTTGTCTTGAAGTTGAAGTTTCCTAGAAACCGTGACACTGTTTCAGGTTCTTTTACGGAAATATCAAACTCGTTGACGAGGGGATCATTTTGAAGTAGCTTTAGACGTTCTAACTTATCAATGCCAATGAAGTGACCGCAGAGCATGGTCTTTATATGATTCATCTTGATTTTATTTGTTGAGTCATTATCAAATACGAGGTCATTTTCAATAAAATCAAAAATCCCATTGCTTTTTGCATTCTCAAGGAGCAGAAAAAGACCTGCATTTGATGTTAGATTCTTAGCTTTGAAATCAATTTTATTAATCATAATTAGAACCCCTTTTTACTACTTTTCTTACTATTATTTTACCATATATCGAGTCATAAAAGCTGATAATTTAACATATTTTTGAGCACTTTTCTTTCACCCAATGGGTGAAAGCTGAATTTCGAAGGAATGCATATTTATCAAGGCTTTGATTATGCTTTTTGAAGTACTGACGTAGAATCTAGGTCATATATACTTTAGATTGATTTAAAACTTCATTTTTAATTTAAAAGGATCTAGGTGAAGATCCTTTTTGATAATCTCATGACCAAAATCCCTTAACGTGAGTTTTCGTTCCACTGAGCGTCAGACCCCTAATCGCAACATCCGCATTAAAATCTAGCGAGGGCTTTACTAAGCTTGCCCCTTCCGCCGTTGTCATAATCGGTTATGGCATCGCATTTTATTTTCTTTCTCTGGTTCTGAAATCCATCCCTGTCGGTGTTGCTTATGCAGTCTGGTCGGGACTCGGCGTCGTCATAATTACAGCCATTGCCTGGTTGCTTCATGGGCAAAAGCTTGATGCGTGGGGCTTTGTAGGTATGGGGCTCATAATTGCTGCCTTTTTGCTCGCCCGATCCCCATCGTGGAAGTCGCTGCGGAGGCCGACGCCATGGTGACGGTGTTCGGCATTCTGAATCTCACCGAGGACTCCTTCTTCGATGAGAGCCGGCGGCTAGACCCCGCCGGCGCTGTCACCGCGGCGATCGAAATGCTGCGAGTCGGATCAGACGTCGTGGATGTCGGACCGGCCGCCAGCCATCCGGACGCGAGGCCTGTATCGCCGGCCGATGAGATCAGACGTATTGCGCCGCTCTTAGACGCCCTGTCCGATCAGATGCACCGTGTTTCAATCGACAGCTTCCAACCGGAAACCCAGCGCTATGCGCTCAAGCGCGGCGTGGGCTACCTGAACGATATCCAAGGATTTCCTGACCCTGCGCTCTATCCCGATATTGCTGAGGCGGACTGCAGGCTGGTGGTTATGCACTCAGCGCAGCGGGATGGCATCGCCACCCGCACCGGTCACCTTCGACCCGAAGACGCGCTCGACGAGATTGTGCGGTTCTTCGAGGCGCGGGTTTCCGCCTTGCGACGGAGCGGGGTCGCTGCCGACCGGCTCATCCTCGATCCGGGGATGGGATTTTTCTTGAGCCCCGCACCGGAAACATCGCTGCACGTGCTGTCGAACCTTCAAAAGCTGAAGTCGGCGTTGGGGCTTCCGCTATTGGTCTCGGTGTCGCGGAAATCCTTCTTGGGCGCCACCGTTGGCCTTCCTGTAAAGGATCTGGGTCCAGCGAGCCTTGCGGCGGAACTTCACGCGATCGGCAATGGCGCTGACTACGTCCGCACCCACGCGCCTGGAGATCTGCGAAGCGCAATCACCTTCTCGGAAACCCTCGCGAAATTTCGCAGTCGCGACGCCAGAGACCGAGGGTTAGATCATGCCTAGCATTCACCTTCCGGCCGCCCGCTAGCGGACCCTGGTCAGGTTCCGCGAAGGTGGGCGCAGACATGCTGGGCTCGTCAGGATCAAACTGCACTATGAGGCGGCGGTTCATACCGCGCCAGGGGAGCGAATGGACAGCGAGGAGCCTCCGAACGTTCGGGTCGCCTGCTCGGGTGATATCGACGAGGTTGTGCGGCTGATGCACGACGCTGCGGCGTGGATGTCCGCCAAGGGAACGCCCGCCTGGGACGTCGCGCGGATCGACCGGACATTCGCGGAGACCTTCGTCCTGAGATCCGAGCTCCTAGGGATCGCCTCAGAAAACGGAAAATAAAGCACGCTAAGCCGTAAGTAAGCGTGCTCCTGTGAAAGCCACAGCTAAAACTGCGTAGTACACATAGAGGTATTTTTTTCTAGATTTATATCGAATTTCGTTATCGAATTTCGCTTATTATTGATCAACTCGTTGCAGATCATGAAGGCGAAAGTATGACGAATAACCCTACCGATGACAGCAGACCATGGTCGGTCTTTCTTATTTTTCTGCGGCTTGGATTGACATCTTTTGGCGGCCCCATTGCGCACTTGGGCTACTTCCGCGCCGAATTTGTCACACGGCGGCGCTGGCTCTCCGAACGGAGCTATGCTGACTTGGTCGCGCTTTGTCAGTTCTTGCCAGGGCCTGCAAGCAGCCAGGTCGGCATAGCGGTAGGACTGTCTCGGGCTGGATACAGCGGGGCGCTGGCTGCTTGGGCTGGCTTCACGCTGCCGTCTGCCATAGCCTTGATCCTTTTTGCGCTCGGCATCTCCAGCTATGGCGATTACGTCTCGCAGGGCGCGTTGCATGGCTTAAAAGTGGTGGCTGTGGCCGTGGTCGCTCAAGCAGTATGGGGCATGGCGCGTAACCTATGCACGGATGGGCTGCGAGTCACCATCATGGCAATTGCTACCTGCGTCGTTTTACTTGTGCCGTCCGCGTGGGGACAGGTTGGCGTGATTGCTATCGCAGGCATCGCAGGCCGGTTATTGTTCAAGCCAGCGAAAGTTGTTGAGCATGACCCCCTACCTATCACGGTCAGTCACCGGGCCGGCGTGCTTTGGCTCTCGCTGTTCTTTGTCTTGCTGATTGGCCTGCCGGTGTTGGCCGAACTGATGCCAAGTCAAACCATGGCAATGGTGGATTCCTTCTATCGTGTCGGATCACTGGTGTTCGGCGGTGGTCACGTTGTGCTGCCATTACTGCAAGCCGAAGTGGTGCCCTCCGGCTGGGTCAACAATGAATCCTTTCTCGCGGGGTACGGGGCAGCTCAAGCGGTGCCCGGCCCTTTGTTCACGTTCGCCGCGTTTCTTGGTGCCTCGATGAACACCGCCCCGTCGGGCTGGATCGGCGGCATTGTGTGTCTGCTGGCTATCTTCGCGCCCTCGTTCTTGCTGGTCGTCGGATCAATGCCATTTTGGGAGCGTTTGCGCCGCAATACAGGCATCCAAGCTGCGCTGGCCGGGATCAATGCCGCTGTAGTCGGCTTGCTGCTGGCCGCGCTGTATCAGCCTGTATGGACTAGCGCCATCTTTCAGCCGCAAGACTTCGGCTTGGCATTAGTTGCCCTTGTCGCACTTATGTTCTGGAAGCTCCCGCCGTGGCTGGTTGTCCTCGGTAGCGGTGCAGCTGGGTGGCTGTTGAGCGTCGCTCTGTGAGGCACAAAAAATGACTGACAAAGACCTCTACGGCGGTTTGATCCGCCTGCACATCCTTCACCATGCAGCCGAGGAACCTGTCTTTGGGCTGGGGATCATCGAAGAGCTACGCCGACACGGCTACGAGATGAGCGCTGGCACCGTGTACCCGATGCTGCACGGCCTGGAAAAAAAAGGCTATCTGACCTCACGCCACGAACGCACCGGGCGACGTGAACGGCGTGTTTATGACATCACTGAACAAGGCAGAACTGCACTTGCTGATGCGAAAACAAAGGTCAAGGAGCTGTTCGGAGAGTTGGTAGAAGGTGGTTGAGTTTTTGCTTCTATGTCAGGTTGAGCTATACCCTAACTGGATTGTCATTTTCAGAAGACGACTGCACCAGTTGATTGGGCGTAATGGCTGTTGTGCAGCCAGCTCCTGACAGTTCAATATCAGAAGTGATCTGCACCAATCTCGACTATGCTCAATACTCGTGTGGGCTCTGTTGCAAAAATCGTGAAGCTTGAGCATGCTTGGCGGAGATTGGACGGACGGAACGATGACGGATTTCAAGTGGCGCCATTTCCAGGGTGATGTGATCCTGTGGGCGGTGCGCTGGTATTGTCGCTATCCGATCAGCTATCGCGACCTTGAGGAAATGCTGGCGGAACGCGGCATTTCGGTCGACCATACGACGATCTATCGCTGGGTCCAGTGCTACGCCCCGGAGATGGAGAAGCGGCTGCGCTGGTTCTGGCGGCGTGGCTTTGATCCGAGCTGGCGCCTGGATGAAACCTACGTCAAGGTGCGGGGCAAGTGGACCTACCTGTACCGGGCAGTCGACAAGCGGGGCGACACGATCGATTTCTACCTGTCGCCGACCCGCAGCGCCAAGGCAGCGAAGCGGTTCCTGGGCAAGGCCCTGCGAGGCCTGAAGCACTGGGAAAAGCCTGCCACGCTCAATACCGACAAAGCGCCGAGCTATGGTGCAGCGATCACCGAATTGAAGCGCGAAGGAAAGCTGGACCGGGAGACGGCCCACCGGCAGGTGAAGTATCTCAATAACGTGATCGAGGCCGATCACGGAAAGCTCAAGATACTGATCAAGCCGGTGCGCGGTTTCAAATCGATCCCCACGGCCTATGCCACGATCAAGGGATTCGAAGTCATGCGAGCCCTGCGCAAAGGACAGGCTCGCCCCTGGTGCCTGCAGCCCGGCATCAGGGGCGAGGTGCGCCTTGTGGAGAGAGCTTTTGGCATTGGGCCCTCGGCGCTGACGGAGGCCATGGGCATGCTCAACCACCATTTCGCAGCAGCCGCCTGATCGGCGCAGAGCGACAGCCTACCTCTGACTGCCGCCAATCTTTGCAACAGAGCCCGCCGTGCTAGTCTGCTCGGTGATGGTGGAGTGAAGCCAACCCGCAATCGGGTTATGAATCTGCATCGCGATTCGCAATCAGCTGTCTCTTGAGCATGTCGAACTCCTGCGATGTTATCTCGCCGTGCTCGTGCTGCTACACCAACTTGTCCAACTCATCCGCCACACCGCTCCCCACCACCTGCGATGGCCAGGTTGTTTGCTGGGCGCATTGGCGGAGTATCGTCTCGACCCGGGACACCCACACCGGCACAACCTTACGGGAGTGATTCACTGTCAAAGAATCGGCCCGGTGCTCTGACGCAAGTATCGGGATGGTCACCATTTGTAAGCCGTAGACCTGAGTGGTGATCAAGACTTCGATACCACCGACCGTACCGGTACTAATCGACGACGGTCGTGTTCGTCGCCTGCCGCAGGGACTCTGCACACCTCCGTTTACGCATGTGCCTGGAGGAGTTGGAAATCGTCGTGTTCGGGAAACATTAAACACAGGATGGCAGCGATCTGAGCCAGCACATGATCAGCTAGCTCACCATCCGGATCGACGGCCCACTGCATCGTCGCGCCAGCGATGACCGAGTGCAGGAGCAACTCAGCTGCCGCAGGAGCACCTGGGGGCAGTCGCTTGCGGATCCCCTCCACCACCGCGCGGTTCCGCTGGATCGCAAGCGTGCGTAGCTCCGGCACCTGGAGCTCGTACCAGGAGATGAGATAGTTCACCGAGAAGTCGTTGCGAGTGTTCATGCTCCGAACGAGCACCTGCAAAAATTCCCAGAGCCCTTGCGGCCCTGCGCCTATCGGTATCGCATTCAGGTAATGCCGCACCTGCTCGACGCCGCGCTCCATCATCCTCACCAGCAGCGTATCGCGGTTGGTGAAGCGCTGGATTAACGCTGCGCGGGAGAGCCCCACCTCCTTTGCTACTCCGCTGAGCGTGAACTCTATGGGACCGCAACGCTTCAGCACTACGGTGGCGGCCTCGAGTACCTCGTCATCGGACTTGAGCTTGGGGCGGGGCATCAGTGTTCACCTTCTGTATGGGTTGGGGCGGAGGCTGTGGCTGCCGCCGCCATTGTAGCAAATTGAAGACGGAGCGAGAGTAGAGCCACGAGCCCCGCAAACACGGCCGATACAACGAGGCCAGGGAGCGGACCAGCAAGGTCGACAAACGCGCCGGCCGCAAGCATAACCATGGGCGAGGCTGACAGCATCACCGCCGAGACCGTGCCGAGTACCCGGCCGAGAAGTTCTGGCGGCGTGCGGTTGTAGATGGCAGCGTTGAGAATGGGAGAGACTGAGCCGGTCAGCAGTCCCACGAGCGCGCCCAACAACATCAGCACCGGCACGCCTGGCAACTGTGAAAGCAGAAGCGAGCCCACCGCAGAGCCACAAAATGCCACCGCCAGCCAGTTCTGCGCTGATATCCGGGCGCCGACCGACGCATGAATGGCAATGCCAAGGAGACCACCAGCCCCCATCATTGAGGAGAACAGCCCGAGCTCTGCTACTTGGCGTCCTGCATCTACAAACAGCGCAGGCATGATGACGCTGCCGTTGGCGCCAACGATGCCCACGAAGATCATCACTATACCAAAGAGAGGGCGCAGCAGGGGTTCGCTCCAGAGAAAAGCGACGCCGGCGCGCATGGAGAGAGTCGCCGTCGTGGTCATCGTCCGAGCGGCACGCGCGGGAAGCACCCACGCGCCGAGCAGACCTGCAAGGACGGAGCAGAACGCCGTCAGCCCGAGCGTTGGCGCAGCGCCAAGCAGGCCGATTGCGGCCCCCCCAAGGGCCGGGCCACCTAGAATCGCGACGTTCCCGATCACCGCTTTCAGTGACGAGACGCGCTCAACGGAGAGCCCGGCGACGTGGCCGAGTTTGGGCAGCTCACTGTCCTGCGCGGCCATACCGGGTGCGTCGAACGCGGCACCGAGCACCACGCAAGCGATCAGCCCAGTGTTCGAGAGGGCGCCAACGGCATCGAGCAGTGGGATGCTCGCCATGGCCACGCCGCCCACCACACCCGAGATCAATGCGACGGGCGCGCGCCCGAACCGATCGACGAGGCCACCACCAACCCACGCGCCGATGATGGTCGCGATGACGCTGCTAGCGGCCGTGGCGCCCGCCCAGGCCGCGCTCTTTGTATGAGACAGGACGAACCATGGAAGCGCGAGGGCCGCCACCGCGTTGCCGATCCGGAAGAGAAAGGTCGCCGCGAACAGCGTCGCGAGCGGGCTATATCGACGTTCGCTCATTCCGCTGCGGCGAGCTGCGCCTTCGCCGCAGCGAGGTACTCTTCGTTACCCGAGTCGAGGGCGAAGAGTGCGTAGGTGACCGCCCCGAACGCAAGGCGCTCCGCGATGTGGTGGGCGAGCCGCGGCCACACCCGGCCACCGGCCGCTTCATACGTGAGGAGGAGCTTCGCGAGCCCCTCTTCACCAAAGACCATAAGGTGCGCGGCCATGTCGATGGCAGGGTCATCAACGCGGGCCTCGCTCCAGTCGATCATCCCGCTGACGCGCTCCGTGTTGTCGATGAGCACATGGCCCACGTAGAGATCGCCATGCACCACCACGGAGAAATCTGGCCACGACGAATCGTCGTCGAGCCAGCGCTGCCACCGGTGGAGGCGCTTGTCGTTCACCACGAACTCGCGTCGGACGCGGTCAACGTCGTCGGCCACCTTCTGACGGGCCTGCGTCGGTGTACGGATGAGCATCCCCGCATCCACGGCGGCGGAAATGGGGACGGCATGCAGGGCGGCGAGCGCGGTCGCGAAGCTCTCCGCGAAGACCTCCGAGTCCTGCGGCACGACCCAGTCGGGCGTGGACGAACCAGGCTGGATGACCATCGCAGTCGAGTCTTCGAGCATGGGATAGGCAACGAGCTCGGCGTTGGCCACGCGCCAGTCCGGCACCGCGAACGGCAGGCGATTCTTGAGCATTGCCAGCACCCGCGCCTCTGGTTCGACCTTCGCGCTTACCTCGGCTCGGCGCGGGATGCGCAGCACCCACCGACGTCCATCGTCGACGGTGGCGATCACGATCCTATAGTCGAGCCCAAGCTCATTGACAGTCAGCGGGCCATGGAGCTTGAGCCCATGTCGGGCTGCAAGTGCGTACAGTTGGGAGGTATCGGCGGTCGTGACTACGGTCATGATTCACTCCTGAGGGCTTGACGGGTTTAGCCACCTAAATGTAACAGTCACGTCGGTTATATTCAATCCGGCACTGTTGCAAAGTTAGCGATGAGGCAGCCTTTTGTCTTATTCAAAGGCCTTACATTTCAAAAACTCTGCTTACCAGGCGCATTTCGCCCAGGGGATCACCATAATAAAATGCTGAGGCCTGGCCTTTGCGTAGTGCACGCATCACCTCAATACCTTTGATGGTGGCGTAAGCCGTCTTCATGGATTTAAATCCCAGCGTGGCGCCGATTATCCGTTTCAGTTTGCCATGATCGCATTCAATCACGTTGTTCCGGTACTTAATCTGTCGGTGTTCAACGTCAGACGGGCACCGGCCTTCGCGTTTGAGCAGAGCAAGCGCGCGACCATAGGCGGGCGCTTTATCCGTGTTGATGAATCGCGGGATCTGCCACTTCTTCACGTTGTTGAGGATTTTACCCAGAAACCGGTATGCAGCTTTGCTGTTACGACGGGAGGAGAGATAAAAATCGACAGTGCGGCCCCGGCTGTCGACGGCCCGGTACAGATACGCCCAGCGGCCATTGACCTTCACGTAGGTTTCATCCATGTGCCACGGGCAAAGATCGGAAGGGTTACGCCAGTACCAGCGCAGCCGTTTTTCCATTTCAGGCGCATAACGCTGAACCCAGCGGTAAATCGTGGAGTGATCGACATTCACTCCGCGTTCAGCCAGCATCTCCTGCAGCTCACGGTAACTGATGCCGTATTTGCAGTACCAGCGTACGGCCCACAGAATGATGTCACGCTGAAAATGCCGGCCTTTGAATGGGTTCATGTGCAGCTCCATCAGCAAAAGGGGATGATAAGTTTATCACCACCGACTATTTGCAACAGTGCCGTGACAGGAACCAGTAAGTGTCCATACGCCCATTTATCCAGAATTTTCGAGATAAAGCCGTTACTTATTGCGGTTGGATTCTGTTCAAGCGTTAGCATCACGTAATGGCCAGGATTCGAAGAGGTAACCGTCGAAATTAAGATCATCAAAATCTGAGAGTTCCAGCAGGCGGTTTTTCACATTCTCAAGATGCTGCCACATGGCTAATTTCGCGGCCCGTGCATCTTTTTTGATTAAAGCAGCAAGGATCTGTTTGTGATCGACCAACCATTCCTTACGGTACTGTGTATCACGTAAATGAAGATGGAGCTGAATCCACATGGGATTATTAACACGCCACTGCCAGGACTGCTTAAACAGCTCAACCAACATGCTATTATGAGTCGCTTCAGCAATTGCCAGATGAAATTGCATATCACCGACCTCGTGATCGTCAGAAACTGCCCCCTCCTCCTGCAACTGCAAAGCGCGGCGCATTTTTATGATATCTTCACGGGTCGCCTGTAAGGCGGCGAATTCGGCTATGTTACTTTCCAGCAGTTGTCGGGCCTGGAGAAGTTCAAAAGGACCGGCATCATTACACTGGTTCGGTGTATTCTCGTCGCTGCTCTCTTCATCTCTGACGACCCCCTCTTTCCCATCAGGAATGCGTACCACAAAAATACCAGCGCCCCGACGAACTTCAACGATGCCTTCGATTTCCAGCATGATCAACGCTTCACGAACGACCGTACGGCTGACTTCAAGCATGTCTGCTATTTCGCGTTCTGGCGGTAATCTCCCACCTACGGCATATTTTTTCTCAATGATCATCAGGCGCAGCATGGAACCCACCTCCTGGTAGGGACGCTGCTGAAATAGAGCTTGTTTCATGGTGGCTGTGGCTTCACTTTTACCAAAATAACCCCGTAATATCGGGGATTACTCAGACTATAGCATAAGTTGTCAGTCAGCTATAGCCACACAAACCAAACAATGACACCAATTAAATTATGAACAAATACAATATGTTAACTTGATTTATAACATAGCAAAATGCACCGAAAGAAAAAATTGGCTGACCAATCACTGCCTGCGGTGCCTCGCATTATTAGCTGACAAATAATGCCTGATCCACCGTAAAATAGCGCTGAGCATTATTGAAACAAATGTCCTGCACCATACGACTCAACATTACTTCATCATCAGGGATTTCACCCTCTTCAGCCCATCGGCCAATCAGGTTACACAATAAACGTCGGAAATATTCATGCCGGGTATAGGACAGAAAACTACGAGAGTCGGTCAACATGCCGACAAACTGACTTAACAACCCCATCTGTGATAACTGTTCCAGCTGGCGCAACATACCATCTTTCTGATCATTGAACCACCAACCAGAACCAAACTGTACCTTCCCGGAAATACCCGGCCCCTGGAAGTTGCCAATCATCGTCGCCAGCACTTCGTTATCACGTGGATTGAGGCAGTAAAGAATCGTTTTCGGCAGCTCGTTGGTCATATCCATGCTATCGAGCAACCGGGCAAGCGGCTGACTGATATTATTATCGCCAATTGAGTCAAAACCGCTGTCCGGCCCAAGTAAACGGAACATTCGCGTATTGTTGTTACGAATAGCCCCAATGTGCAGCTGCATCACCCATCCCCGTGCAGCATACTGGCGACCCAACCAGACCAAAACCGCCGTAGAAAATTGCGCAATCTCCAGCTCGCTGAGTTCATTGCCCGCGAGACGTTTAGCAAGAATAGCGTCGAGCTGCGCGTCGTTCGGTATCTGGGCAAAACGCACCGTTTCAATACCGTGATCCGACACGCGGCACCCATGTGCAACAAAATGATCGAGACGACGGCGCAGCGCACAGCGCAGATCATCGAAGCGGGTAATGCTAATATCCGCTGCAGCTTCCAGCTTATGCAAATAATCAACAAAACCCTCCAGCTCGATTTTAAAGACCCGGTCAGGACGCCAGCTCGGTGCAACATCGATATCAACGCTTGCATCCTCGGCGATTTGCCGGTGATACCGCAAATCGTCAATGGGATCGTCGGTAGTGCCGACCATTCTTACATTCATCTGTCGCATGATCCCGCGGGCCGAAAACTCTGGGGTAGCCAGCTTCGCGTTGCAGTGTTCCCAAATAGCATCAGCGCTTTGCGGATCCAGCAGCGTATTCGTGATGCCGAAGGGACGACGTAACTCGAGGTGCGTCCAGTGGTACAGTGGGTTACCTAGTGTTTTTGGCACCGTGTCCGCCCAGGCAAGATATTTTTCGTAATCACTGGTTTCTTTCCCGGTAATGAGCCTCTCCTCTACCCCCGCAGTACGTAGAGCTCGCCACTTATAATGGTCCCCTTCAAGCCAGATTTGCCCAAGATTTTCAAAACGGCGATCCTGCGCAATCTCTTTCGGGCTCAGGTGGCAATGGAAGTCGTAAATGGGCATTACTGCCGCATACCTGTGGTAGAGCATGCGGGCAATCTCATTTTTGAGTAAAAAGTCTTCCGTCATAAATGCGGCCATGGTTTTTCTCCTTTATTAATCACTGTAGCGATTCAAGCACCGCGCGTGCTCCGCGCTGTTCCAGCCGGACGTACGTCTCCATGACCGCATTTACGAACGAGCTATTTTCTGGCAGATCGCGACCAAAAATTGACTCAATTGCCAGTAGCGCACGTACACGTTCTTGCGCGCTATGATACTGCTGATGGATAGCCTGATAGCGGGCAAAAAGTGGATCGACGATATCTATCTTTTGTCCTTTATCGTCAAGACCACGAACGTAGCGCATCCATCCAGCAACGCCAAGAACCAGATGACGATGATCGGTTCCCTTTGCCAAATGGATACGAATTGGATCAAGCAGGCGTTGCGGTAATTTCTGACTGCCATCCATTGCAATCTGCGAGGTACGGTGCCTGAGTGAAGGGTTGGTAAAACGGGAGAGCAGTAAATCAGCGTAACCCGATAAATCAGTGCCCTCAGGCATCGACAACGTGGGAGCTTGTTCATTCAGCATCAACTTCCGTACCGCCTGACGATATTCTGGATTAGCCATGGTATCGGCGATTGTTTCATAGCCGGCCAGATAGCCAAGATACGCCAGAAAAGAGTGACTACCGTTCAGCATCCGTAGTTTCATCATTTCAAATGGTACGACGTCTTCGACAAACTGTGCCCCGACGTTGTCCCACTCCGGTCTGCCATTGACAAAGTTATCTTCTATCACCCACTGACGGAAAGGCTCGCAGGCTATACCACAGGGATCGAACACACCAAGCTGATCGGCAATCAGTTGCAGTGTCTCTTCCGTTACTGCCGGAACAATACGGTCAACCATGGTACAAGGGAATGTTACGTTTTGCGCAATCCACGTCGCCAGCTCCGTCGAACGTGCCTTTGCCAGTCCTATAACCGCCGCTCTGGCAACGAGACCATTCTCTCGAACGTTATCACATGACAGAACGGTAAATGGCCTTATCCCCTGCAGACGACGCATGTCTAAAGCCTCAACGATGTATCCAATAGCCGACTTAGGTTGTTGTGGTGATGTAAGGTCATGTTTAATCAGAGGGTTGTTCAGATCCAACTTGCCGCTGGCTGCCTCCGTGCAGTAGCCCTTTTCCGTCACTGTCAGAGAAACAATCGCCGTCTCGGGACGCGCCATGGCTTTCAGAATCCCGTCACATCCATCAAATTCAGGGTGCAGAGCTTCTTTCATTGAGCCAATGATCTTAAGTTCTGTTATTTCCGCTCCACGTTCTGCGACGGTATAAAGCAGATTTTGTGCTCTAAGGTTTTCAATCAACCGTGCATCGTTCCCCGGCATCAGGTTAACTTCACAGATCCCCCAGTCGCTGTCGCTACACTCCAGCAAATGGTGAGTAAACAACGCCTGATGTGCACGGTGAAACGCCCCGCATCCCAGGTGGACGATACGGGAAACCAGACGCGAACCGTCCCATTGCGGACGGGTAGCGGAAAGCGAGCCGCTAACGATATTTTGTTCCATGGCAAACTCCTGTCGTGCGATGACTTCACCCACGAAATGTGGGTGAGTATGTGTCTACTGCAGTGGATATAAACGCTGAATGGCCGGTGACGCCACCGGCGGAAACTTAATGACTGAAGAAGGCGCGCTGAATCGCCAGTTCGACTCCTCGTACTTCAGCCAACCCTTTCAGACGGCCAATTGCCGAGTAGCCCGGATTTGTTTTCTTTTTCAAATCGTCCAGCATCTGATGCCCATGGTCAGGACGCATAGGGATCAGATCCTCGTAGCCTTCGGCTTTACGGCGATACTCTTCCTCGACGATGGCCTTCACCACGGCATACATGTCCACATCACCATACAGATGCGCCGCTTCATGGAACGTTTTTGGGTTATCTTCACGCAATGTTGAGCGTAAATGCGTGAAGTAAATACGTGGGCCGAACAGTTGAATCATACCGACCAAATCGTTATCCGCACGGACGCCGTAAGAGCCGGTACACATGGTGAAACCATTCGCCATGCTGTTGACGGTCTCCACCATCCACTGCATATCTTCAATGGTGGAGACTATACGCGGTAGACCCAGGATCGGGCGCGGCGGGTCATCAGGGTGTACCGCCATACGAACGCCGGTCGCTTCGGCAACCGGAACGATGGCTTTGAGGAAATACGCAAAGTTGTCACGCAATTTTGCTTTATCAATATTTTGATAAGTCGCCAGATGGGCGCGGAACTGATCTAGCGTATAGCCCTCTTCTGCTCCCGGAAGACCAGCAATTATATTGCGAGTCAGGCGTGCTTTATCTTCTTCACTCATGGCAGCGAAGCGCTGATTGGCCAGCTCTATCTCTTCTGCTGTGTAATCAGTTTCTGCCCCCTGGCGTTGTAAAAGGTGTAATTCAAACACTGCGAACTCTATCTGGTCAAAACGCAACGCTTTTGAACCATCCGGCAAAACATATTCAAGATCAGTGCGAGTCCAGTCCAGTACAGGCATGAAGTTGTAGCAAACGGTGTAGATCCCGCATTGTGCCAGGTTACGCAGCGTCTGTTGATAATTGTTTATCCACAGATCGTATTGACCACTGTGGGTTTTGATATCCTCATGAATCGGCACGCTCTCGACCACAGACCACTCGAGCCCCGCCTCTTCGACAATAGTTTTACGCTCCAGAATCTCTTCAACAGACCAAACCAGCCCATTCGGGATATGGTGTAATGCGGTTACCACGCCACTTGCGCCAGCCTGACGTACATCGGCAAGCGTTACCGGGTCATTAGGGCCATACCAACGCCAGGTTTGTTTCATATTTCAACTCCTCTCTTACGATGAGATCGCTGTTTTATACAGCTCAAACAGGCTATAGCCATGTTTAGGGGGGACGAGTCATACAGTCAAACAACCCGCCAAACAAGCCAACCTATTGGTCGACCAATTAATTTTTTAATAAATGCCAATCCGTTCTTCATCGCACATGCTTCGTCTGGAGTCTCAAGGCCATACTCAGGCAGGTGCTGATGAACAAGTTAAGCAACTACCGAAAGTCACAACACCCCAGCTATTCTGAAGCCATCCGATGTCGTAGTGAAAATGCCCCCTCCCGTTAGCATCACCGCAGCATAAAGTCATACTGGATGCTCATCTTCACATCCCAGTAATTAAGCCTGTCACCTAGCGAACTGCCGTCGCGCTTTTCACGGCCCTTATCGGCGGCAAGGAATATATTCATCCCGCTGAGTGGCCCCTCGGCAACCCGATAGTTAACCGCACTGAGCAGCCCCATACCTTCAATTTGTACATCTCGCTGACTGGATTCGTAGCCACGGGTGACAACTGGTGCCAGTGTTAAAGTCAGCTGCGGTGTCAGTCGATAGTTGGCCCCCATCTGCCAGGACTGCATCCCTTCGCGGTTGCGATCGAGGCTGAGTGAGAAGGGATAGCCAATATCTGTATCAACCACCGCACCATTCATCGAATGGCGGAGATATCCACCGCTAGCGAAAAGACTTCCCCACGGCGCACTCCAGGTCAACTGACCGCTGACCAATGCAGTCTCATTCGGCTGGCTGGACGAGCGGCTCAACCCATCAAGTCCGGCATAGAAACCCAATAGCTCGCCCTTCAGGGCATATCCCGACGACAACGGAATTGTTTGTTCAATAATGCTCTGCAGCTGGTGAGAGACATCTCTCTGTACTGAGCCCCCCAGTGAATAACGGCTACGATCATCATGCCAGCTGGCGGTTAAAAATGAGCGAGTTCGATGTTTATCGTATTTTCCGGTCTTACTGTTATATACACCTTCATCACGAATACCGGTTGCCGAGTCGGTCCATTGAAATACTCTTGTGCGCCACATTGCCCAAAGCTCAAAATTCTCTGTCGGAGCGAAATAACCTAAAGCGCCTTCGGAAACTGTAGGTAACGTACGCTGTGAACTGCCACCGATAAGGGGGATTCGCCACGGTAAACTCCCGTAACTATAATCCGTTCCAAAACGCCCTATTTTCAATCTAACATTGTCACCAGCTTTTATTTTTAGAGCGCCAAGTGCATAGCCAAAACTTTCATGGTCATCTAAGTACCAGCGCGTACTCATATTATCTCGGGCACCAAGTTTATAAACGTAATAGGCACCACCCTCTACCCCTATAAATTGAGAGTAATAACCACTATTAAAATCAACAAGCCCTCCCTGCACCCAGGCATATATATTCTTCCCAGTTCCGGCGCTGGGTTTGTCAGCCCTGCGCAACTCATTTTTTAATCTAAATCTTAATGCTGCTTCATCGTCAGAGATTTGTTCCGCTAACACAGAGGTACACACCGAGGCCACGGCTATAGCAATAGCCGTTAAACGTGTTATTTTATTCATCGTTTAACCTTTGGGTTTGTAATTGTTTTATAATAAAACTACAGGGCCTTATTTTTTAAAGTCGTCGATCAGTTTTTGTTGCGTTTTTTTACGAGTATCAATCTCTAAAATAATTTCTTTGAATTTCTGATCTGTTAGCGGATAAAACCACATAATAATAAATGCTAATAATAAGAAGCCACAAGGTACCAGCGCAATCGAAATCCGGATACCCATAATGACTTCTGGCGTTTGTGCCTGATTAGCAATATATCCGCTGAGTCCCAGAATAAATGCCGGGATTGAACCACCGATGGCCTGACCACACTTGCGAGTAAAGGAAAACAGTGAGTAGGTTAACCCCTCAATCCGCACACCTGTCAGATACTCGCCATACTCAACAGTATCCGCCTCGAGTGCCCACATCACCGTCATCGATATTCCCTGACCAACAGAAGCGATGGCCAGTGCGGTGAGCGCAACAGGAACGGAATGAGCCGACATATAAAAAAACAATAAATAACCGCTAGTTCCAAGCAACGAGCCAATCAGGAAGGTGTTCTTTTTCCCAACTCGAGTGACCAATCGCGGAACCATAGGAGCCGAGGCAACAGTTCCTATCAACATCTGAACCAATACCATCACCGAGAAAAGTCCAGCATCATTTAAAACATAACGAACATAAAATAATGAAGATGCACTGACCGCAAAGGTCGAGATAAGTAAACACAGTGCCCCAGCACACAGCATAATCAAGGGTCGATTTTGCTTTACCGTCTGTAAACTTATCTTCATCGAAGGCTGCGCCACGATACGCACGACATTTTCTTTGGTCGATTTAAAACAGACGAAATACAACACAGTACCTGCAACTGCCAGGATAATAGTCCAGAAGAGATAAACATCCTGCATCTCAGTCGGACTGGCACCACTAATCCGTGGCCCAATGAGAAACGCCAGGCAAACAAAGGTGAGTGAGGCCGCGATGCTGCGCGCAGCACCAAGCCGGGCACGTGATTGCGGCTGTTGGGTCATGGCCGTTGCAAGTGAGCCATAAGGGATATTCACAAGGCTATAGCAAATCCCCAGTCCCATATAAGTAATATACGCGTAAATAACTTTGCTACTGTGACTCCACTCTGCGGGGACACAAAACACCAAAACGCTGAAAGCCATTAAAGGTGCTGAGCCGAAAAGCAGGAAAGGACGGAATTTTCCCCAACGCGTATTAACGCTGTCAACAATACGCCCCGCCGAGACATCAGCAAAGGCGTCAAAAACGCGCACCAGCAGCAGCATCGTTCCTGCGGCTGCGGCACCGACGCCTGCGACGTCGGTGTAGTAGCTCAGAAGAAATAATGCACCCATAGCGAAGGCAAAATTATTAGCGACATCACCCAGGCTATAGCCGATGATGGCGCGCCAGGAGAGCTGCTGGCTCATAATGACTCTCCCTGCTGAGGTTTCTCGCCAAATGCCATGGTAGTCCAGCGTTTTTTCAGCAGGAAAGCAGCGGATTTCGGTTTTCTATCGCGGGTAAAAATCCCTTTGCGGTTGCCACCAACACGCATAATTCCTTGTGAAGTAGAAAAATCAGCGAAATTCCAGACCTGCTCACCCACCACGGCGCTAACCCGATCGAAAACACGATGGTACATATCGAGCCACGCGCACTGAAACTCTTCGCTCCACATATCGGTGTACATCGAATGCAGTCCGGCCATGGTATCAACACCATATTCGGTAATAATGATGGGGCGGTGAAGTTTGTCCTGCCATGCCAGCAGCTCTTTTTCCAGCACACGTTCAGCTTTCTCAAGATCGCCGCTTTGTAAATACCATCCGTAGTAGCGGTTAAGGCAAACCACATCGAAAAGATCGGTGATCGTATCGCTTTCAGCATCACAGAACATCACATTGACACAGGTAATAGGTCGGGTCGGATCGAGCTCGCGTGTCGAAATCGCCAGAGGCTCAAAGTATTCCCTGGCCCCTTCAGGACGTGTATCCGGTTCATTGGCAATACTCCACATGACAACGCTTGGATGGTTTTTATCGCGTGCGATGAGTTCCCGAATAGCCTGAAGGTGCGCCAGTTGGGTCCGATCATTAATTGCGTCATCGCCGTACAATGACGTCGGTTTTTCGCACGCATCAAAGCCAATGCCCAGAGACAGGTTAAAGCCGACTGCAGCTGTCTCATCGATTATGACAATGCCCTGTTCATCCGCCCAGTCGAGCATCTCCTCAGCATAGGGATAATGTGATGTTCGATATGAGTTCGCACCAATCCATTCCATTAGCGCATGGTCGTGGACCATCAGGACGTTATCAAATCCTTTCCCTCGTAAGTCGGCATCTTCATGACGCCCAAACCCAGTGAAATAAAAAGGTTTGTTGTTAATCAGAAACTGTTCTCCCTTCACTTCAACTGAACGGATCCCCACGCGCAGCGGGTATTCATCACGCTCTGCCGAATCAGACAAAACCACATTAAAATTATATAGATATCCTTCACCAGGCTGCCACAGGCATGGGGAAGTCAATCGTAACTGGCCCTCAGCCCCTTGCCCTGAAGCGACAAGTTGCTGTTCCGAATCACGTAATTCAACAGCAATATTTCCCTTGCCCGTAACTTGCCAACAAATGGTGGCCTCTTCACCATTGTCACTGACATGGGTCACCACAGTGATATCTTCAACGAAAGAGCGTGGAGTGGTATAGAGCATGACACTGCGATGAATGCCGGCATAGTTAAAGAAATCATGGAAATAGGATTGTTGCTTCTTACCATTATCATCACATGTCACTATTCCCGGAGGAATCGTCTGCCAGCTGAGTTCGTTATTCACACAGACTGTGACCTGGACATTTTCACCCGGTGAAACAAGATGGCTAATATCAGCCTCAAAAGGGGTATACCCACCCTGATGTTCCATCAAAAAGTTATCGTTAACCCAGACCTTTCCATAATGCGTGACCGCGTCAAACCGTAGAACAATACGTTGGTTACCCCACCCATTCGGAATAAATACCTGCCGCTGATACCAGACGTTCCCAACGTAATTGCGAATATCAGCATCGGCGAACTGATCGTTAAAGCTACCAGGTACTGCAATCGCACGACTTTGAGAAAGCGGGCGCTTCCACCATTGCTGTGCCATGCCGCAATCAGCAGTATCCAGACAGAATGACCACAGACCATCTAGTTTCTTGATTTCTCGGGTTGAAGTTTCAACAGGACGTAACATCACAACTCTCCTTTTCTTTGTGGTGATTGGTCAACCAAAAAATGTACAAGTTAACCAGTTCATAGACCGCATTGTTATCACGGATGAATCACTGCGGAGAATCCACACCACAAAGAACTGAAGAGAATGTCATAAAATTAAAATTTGCAATGTAGCTTATGCGACACCAATCACACATACATAAAACCATCAATTGACATAGATTGAAAAATACCCAACCAAACGTTCATTCTAGTTTTTCCTTGCATATGTTTCTCACTTCGGAAAGGCTACGCAACATAAATTATTGGTTGACCAAAAAAAGTTAATTTGCCGGTAGGCGTCAATCTACTCACCGGTTACACTGTTGTTTTCGAAGAAGAATCGAGCAACCTCAATGGGTAAAAAATTATCCGGAATGTCAACGCGTACCAGGATCCTGAATGCCGCAAGAGAGTGCTTTGCAGAAAATGGTTTTCATAACACGTCAATGAAAACCATCTGCAAGGCCAGCGACATGAGTCCTGGAACCTTGTATCACCACTTCGTGTCAAAAGAGGCCTTGATTCAGGCCATAATCCTTGAAGATCAGGAAAGAGCCTTAACCCGCTTTCGTCATCCACTCGAAGGCGTTGGCCTGGTAGATTATCTGGTGGACTCTATGATTGACGTCACACATGAAGATTGCGCTCAACGCGCGTTAGTTATGGAAATAATGGCGGAGGGGATGCGAAATCCTCAGGTCGCGGACATGCTCAAAAGCAAATACCAAACCATCACAGATTTCCTCGTTGCACGTTTCAACGATGCGCAGGCCAAAGGGGAGATCGGCAATAATATCAATAACAGAAAGGCGGCCAGGTTACTGTTATCTCTGACCTATGGCATCTTGTCCGATATTGAAGCAGATGAAAATTCACGGGATGCTGATTTCGCAATGACATTTCGCGATATGATCGGCGGAATGCTGCATGTAGGAAACACCGTCAACAAACAAGGTACATGAGCGCATTTGTTCTGATCTGCAATTCTCCATTCAGAAACAATATTTAGGAATGATGCCCCCTCCCCTGAACCAAGGTGTGCAGGGTGATCCCAAAACACCGGTTTGTCATTCAGGGCCATTTTCAGGACCACACTCAGTTCTGTCTGCGGTTTCCTTATGCCGTCGCCTTAGTTAGGGAAGGTGCGAATAAGCAGGTCATTTCTTCCCAAGCTGACTCGCTGATTAAAATTTCGCGGATCTGGGCCGATTTTTTTCCCGCAAACACATCGAATCAGCCTATTTAGGCTATTTTTTCCACCATTTCTGGCGTTATTTCCGGTTTTTACTGAGATCTCTCCCACTGACGTATCATTTGGTCCACCCGAAACAGGTTGGCCAGGGTGAATAACATCGCCAGTTGGTTATCGTTTTTCAGCAGCCCCTTGTATCTGGCTTTCACGAAGCCGAACTGCCGCTTGATGATGCGAAACGGGTGCTCCACCCTGGCACGGATGCTGGCTTTCATGTATTCGATGTTGATGGCCGTTTTGTTCTTGCGCGGATGCTGCTTCAAGGTTTTTACCCTGCCGGGACGCTCGGCGATCAGCCAGTCCACATCCACCTCGGCCAGCTCCTCGCGCTGTGGCGCTCCTTGGTAGCCGGCATCGGCTGAGACAAATTGCTCCTCTCCATGAAGCAGATTACCCAGCTGATTGAGGTCATGCTCGTTGGCCGCGGTGGTGACCAGGCTGTGGGTCAGGCCACTCTTGGCATCGACACCAATGTGGGCCTTCATGCCAAAGTGCCACTGATTGCCTTTCTTGGTCTGATGCATCTCCGGATCGCGTTGCTGCTCATTGTTCTTGGTCGAGCTGGGTGCCTCAATGATGGTGGCATCCACCAAAGTGCCTTGGGTCATCATGACGCCTGCTTCGGCCAGCCAGCGATTGATGGTCTTGAACAATTGACGGGCCAGTTGATGCTGCTCGAGCAGGTGGCGGAAATTCATGATGGTGGTGCGATCCGGCAGGGCGCTATCCAGGGATAATCGGGCAAACAGGCGCATGGAGGCGATTTCGTACAGGGCATCTTCCATGGCACCGTCGCTCAGGTTGTACCAATGCTGCATGCAGTGAATACGCAGCATGGTCTCCAGCGGATAGGGCCGTCGGCCATTGCCCGCCTTGGGATAAAACGGCTCGATGACAGCGGTCATATTCTGCCATGGCAGAATCTGCTCCATGCGGGAGAGGAAAATCTCTTTTCGGGTCTGACGGCGCTTAGTGCTGAATTCACTATCGGCGAAGGTGAGTTGATGGCTCATGATGTCCCTCTGGGATGCGCTCCGGATGAATATGATGATCTCATATCAGGAACTTGTTCGCACCTTCCCTAAGTCACCGGCGGCTTGCCTGCCACACATTGAACATTACAGACCAATTAGCACTTTGTCACCGGGGAAAGATGTAAAGATTATGTATAAATAGATTGGCTTAGAAGTGACATTTCAACTTTGGAGAAACAGGTGACATTTTAAACTTGCTTTAACAAAATTTTGGGACTGACCGAAACAAAAAGGCCAGCCCCGGAGGGCTGGCTATTCAGTACAGGGCAATGACAGGTTTCTTGATGCCGCAGGCGTGAGCGTAGCGGGTCAGTGTGTCGATGCTGGCTTTGGTGATGTTGTTTTCCAGGCGAGAAATAACCGGAGGTGTAACCCCCATGCGTTCAGCAACCTGCGCTTTTGTCAGGTTGTCATGCTTGCGCCATTCAGCAAGCAGCTCCCTGAGCTTTTCCTTACGTTCTTCTTCCTGCCATGCAGCGCGATATTCATCGTCCTGCATCCACTCGTTATGCAGTTCTTTATGGCTTACCAGTTTCATTAAGTACCTCCGCTAACCGCTTTTTGGCGAGATCGATTTCTTTCGCTGGCGTTTTCTGTGACTTCTTGATGAAAACACGGAGCATGATGATGGTATTGCCTTTGTGGTATACCCAGATTCCCCTGGCTATGTCCGTCCCCATCGTGCGGATCTCAAAAAGTCCATCGCCCAGGGGCTTCGTGTCCGGCTCCCGCAGTAATCGGGCGTCATACTCCAGTTTGCCGATGAGACGGTCAAACTTCACCCTGATTTTTACGGGTAATGCTGTGGCTTCTTCCCTGGCTTCCGGGTGATAAACAACGCTAAACATGTGACCTCCCATTTCTATTAATATTAACCTATAGGCTAATTTCAGACAAGGTAGAATTAACCTATAAGCTAATTTTGTTGGCAGTTATCGTGGCTACCCGGTCACTACCCTGTTAGCGTGAGTTTTCGTTCCACTGAGGAAGGGGGCCGCTTGGAAAACGGAATCTATGGTCACTCCCGTTTTTGCAACACCGATTTTGACGACAAGTTGGCTTGCTTGAATCTATCCGGCGTCTGAATGGGATTTTATTCCCGCGCCTTGATGAGTTCCGCGCCTGATGAACCTCCAGAAAATATACGGCTTCAATGAGCCTTTCCGTTTTACAGGTTCCTCAACAGGCCGGTGGGCCGTTAGTATCATCAATATCAGTATTCGCAAAACCAGATCAGTAATTCTTTAAACCGGTGTATTTCTGCCGTTATGCTACATAAGTTTGCTGTCGTGCCGTTAGGGCCCAGGCTATTCTGGCCAGCTTGTTTGCCAGAGCACAAGTGACGACAAAGTTGCTTTTCCGGCACAGTAAATCCCTGACCCAATCGGCCAATTTGCCAGACTGGTGTTCCAGTTTTTGTATGAATACCCTGGCACATTGAACCAACAAAGTTCGGATCTTTTTATTACCTCGCTTACTAATTCCCAGCAATGTCGTCCTACCTCCCGTGCTGTACTGCCTCCCGTCGCCAATCTCAGTTGAAATAGTACTCGCTGTCAGTGTTCCGACGCAGGGAATGCTCAGCAAGCGCTGTCCAACCTCATCTTCGTCCAACTTTCGTTTCAACTGGGATTCCAAATCTTTAATCTGCTCAACAAGATAGTGATAATGCTGTTGTAATTTCAGCAATAACTGGCTGAGGTAAAGAGGCAAACTATTATCCTCAAGAATGGTACTCAGTCGGCTAATAACGGCAGCTCCTCGGGGAACGCTAATGCCAAATTCCAGCAGAAAAGCATGCATTTGATTGGTTGTTTTTACCTTATCCTGAACCAGGGATTCACGGACACGATGCAGAGCCCGCATTGCCTGCTGAGATTCCGTTCTGGGCTGCACAAAACGCATAGACGGACGCGATGCAGCTTCACAAATAGCTTCGGCGTCGACAAAGTCGTTTTTATTGCTTTTAACGAACGGGCGGACAAATTGTGGTGATATCAGCTTTGGGGAATGCCCCAACTCTTCCAACTTGCGTGCCATAAAGTGAGAACCGCCACAGGCTTCCATTGCGATGGTTGTAGCGGGGCATGTCGCCAAAAATTCGATCAACTTTGGCCGGGTAAATTTTTTACGGTAAACAGCCTTCCCGCGACGATCCTGGCAATGAATATGGAAAGAGTTTTTACCCAGATCGATACCAATGAGCGCAATGTTTTCCATGATAGTTCTCCGAATGAAAGCCTGTCCTCAGCATAGTACCGGGAAGGAGGGAGTGACCATCTCATTAATTATCCCACGCTAAGACTATATTTTGTACAGCAGTGGAGAAGGATGAGAGACCAGCAGTTCATTAACAGGGACTCCTTTTTGCTTAAGCGGCTCAATGGTTCATTCTATATAAACCGTATTCCAGAGTGTTATCGCCGCCGTATGTAGTGTCAGCGCCGGTGGCGTGGTAACACTGATCCTCCCACCCCCAGATCCCTGATTTCATTCAGCCGGTGCATGAAGGATGCTCGCCCAAGGGCCTCACCCTTATTCAGCCCCGCCTGTATGCATCGGCCTAAGCCTTTATCGCAAAATCAGTCCAGCATAAACAGCGTCCGATCTCTGCAGAAAATCGCCCTCTGCGCTACGAGTTTGAACGCATTTACTCTGTTTATAGGTAACATTCGCTCCACGATATAATGATATCGGCAACGTATTCAGCATCCTGAGCATGAGTCAGAAGGTGATCCGCCTTACCCAACGAAATGAAACTCTTGGGATGCTTTGCTGCTTTGAATATTTTTTCGGCCTGCTCAATTAACACAGTATCATCTTCAGTCGCATGAAAAATAAGCAGAGGCTTGTTCATGGCGAACACCTTATGAGCGATTTTGTGTTCCTGAATATTGTCCAGCATCTGTTTCTTTAAGGTAAATACCCGCCCGGCCAGCTCAACGGGATAGGCTCCATGCTGGTTAATGTTTTCAACATCATCCTTAAAAAGACGTTTTACGTGTGTCAGTTCTCCGGGTGATCCTATGGTGACAACGGCCTTTGCCTCAGGAACTTCGCCGGCAATAGACAGAATGGCCGATCCCCCCAGGCTATGGCCGATGAGCAAAGAAGGCGCTTCGTACTGTCGGCGGAGATAATCTACCGCGCAAAGCAGATCCGAAATATTGGATGAGAAGTTGGTGTTGGAAAAATCCCCTTCGCTGTTTCCCAGACCAGTAAAATCAAACCGGAGAACGGCGATAGCATTCTCTGTCAGTTTCCGCGCAATACGCGCCGCGCCTTTGAGGTCTTTGCCACACGTAAAACAATGAGCTAACAGCGCAAACGCTTTAGGATTTTCAGGAAGTTCAAGCAATCCGGCCAGTTCTTCACCAGCCGCATTTTTGAACGTAAATTTTAGTTTTTTCATAGGATATTCCAGGTCTTAAACTGATTTCATATGTTTGATCGCAGGGAAAAATAATCTTCTGCTCTGCATCTGGCATTACGCGTTTTCCTTCCTCTACTGGGGATGTGAAACAGAATTCATTCCGAATGCCTGTCCTCACCTTCCAGTTTGAAAGCTGATTATTGCTTCCTGTTCGGTGATCACTTACGCTATGCTACCAACTAGATGGTAGCTTACAAGAATTTTATGAGGTCTCACTGAATGGCCAATTGCGCGCTCATTCTTAAAATATCCCTGGCAATGCTGGCGTTTGCTGCAAACTCTATTCTGTGCCGTCTGGCCCTGCAGGGAGGCCACATTGATCCCCTTTCATTCAGCAGCCTCAGGCTGGCCAGTGGTGCACTCGTCCTGTCACCTTTCTTGTTTTATCACGCAAAAACTACATTATCGCTGTGGCGTCCGCTGAGCGGATTTTACCTCATGGTGTACGCAGTGCTCTTCTCTGTCGCCTATATCCATCTCGATACCGGGGCAGGTGCGCTGTTACTTTTTGGTGCCGTACAGTTTGCGATGGTGATCCACGGATTATTTAAAGGGGAATCACTCTCCGTTACCGGCTCCTCATCGTGTATAACCCCTTTCTCTCTGGCCGTTTTGTCCTGTCAGGATGTCGTCAGAACCCGGCATAACACCCTGTGCCGGGAACACAAAAGGCACGGATGAACAGGTCGTGAATATTCTTAGTGAAGCCTGCTGATGACATGTCTGGCGACAAAAAAATGCCGCCCTTAAGGGGCGGCTTATGCCAGCGTCACGGGGTTATCGTCTGACCGCCATGATGCCCGCATCGACATCCCAGATAGCGCCCGTCACCCATGAGGTTTTGTCAGACAACAGGAAGAGAATAGTGTTTGCCACATCTTCGGCAGTTCCGACGCGTCCCAGCGGGTGGAAATCGTTCAGCGACTTCATAGCATCTGCGATATCCGCTTTGTCCATGAAGCCTTCGTATATCGGCGTATGAACAATCCCGGGAGACACCGCGTTGACACGAATACCCGCGCTGGCCAGCTCAATCGCCAGATTACGCGTCAGGGCATGCAGACCCGCTTTTGCCATTGAATAGGCCGAGGCCGGCGAGTCACCCAGTGCAGCCTGAGCACCAATCGAACCGACGTTGACGATAGACCCTTCGAGCTTCGCGGCGAGCATGTTCTTCACGACATCCTGTGTAATAAAGAACGTGGCTCGGTTCAGCGAAAGATACATGTCATAATCGGCAAAGCTGTGCTCGGTAAATCCTTTGGGCATGAAGATACCGGCGGCATTCACCATCAGGCTGATATCGCGATGGTGAGCATTAATTTCCTGACGGATAGTTTCCATACCTTCTTCGGTCATCAGGTTCGCCGCGATGACCGCAACCGGTCCCAGAGGGCTCAGTTCTTTTTGCACCGCTTCGGCTTTGTCTTTTTTATTCCCGGTCAGCACGACACTGCCGCCCGCTTCCAGTACCATGCGTGCCACGGCCAGGCCCATGCCGCTGGTACCGCCGACGACGAGCAGTTTTTTACCTTTGAAAAAAGTGTTCATTTTCTGACTCCATTACTGGTGGGTAAGACGTTGCCGGCAGCGTGAAACTGCCGGCGGTTGACGGATTAAATACTGCAGCCATCCGTTCCGCAGGTCTGACCCGCAGTGGCTGAAAATTCGGTTTGCTGTTCATCCCAGACCTGACGCAGGGCATTCAAAAAGTTATCTGCTGCCTGAGCCCCGCTGATGGCATATTTTTCGTTCATCACAAAAACCGGAACGCCGCTGAGGCCAATAGACTGTGCGTGGGCTTCATCGTCGGAAACGGTGGCGCGAAAATCGTCATTTTCCAGGGCGGCTTCAGCGTCAGCTTTCGGCATACCGGCTTCTACGGCCATGGCAACGAGCTGCTGACGGTCAAAGAGAGAGCGACCTTCGGTGATACTGCCATGATAAAAACGTTCTTCCACCGCGTCCGCAATTCCGGCCTTACGCGCGGCAACCAGCAGGGTGTGTGCATCTTCTGTATCACCAAACATCATGCCGTCGAAGTTGTAGATCAGACCTTCAGATTTACCGGCGGTGCCCACCTGATTCATCATCAGCTCCGCTGAATGCTGACTGCCCAGCTTTTTAACGATGGCATCCTTAAAAGGCATCGCGGGAGTACCACCGGCCAGACGGTAGCTGTGATGGCGGATCACCACCTGGTCGCGAAATTCAAAGCGATTCAGACCCTGTTCAAATCTTTTTTTAGCAATCCAGCACCACGGGCAGACCAAATCTGACCAGATATCGATGGTAAGGGTGGGTTTCAGCGTTTGCATAATGATTCCTCAAAGACGTTGGGCGGTCGGATCTCACTTATCAGAGAACCGCGACCGTATGGGATTTATTGCGCCTGCCAGACCGGGTAATCGGTATAGCCTTTTTCCGGGGAACCACTGACGCCGTAGTAGGTGGCGCGGTCACTTTCTGCCAGTGGCCAGCCGTTTTGCATTCTTTCAACCAGATCCGGGTTAGCGATGTAGGGCACACCAAATGCCACCAGATCCAGCTCATCATCTTCCAGAGCCTGCTCTGCGATATCACGGGTAAAACCGCCGGCAGCGATGATGGTGCCTTTAAACGTGTTGCGAAAACGGCGGCGGAAGCCTTCCGGAAGTGGCGCTTTGGTGTACACCGGCTGATAGTAAAGGTGTACGTAGGCCAGTTCCCGCTGACCGAGCGCGTCGGTGATGGCTGACCAGGTTTGCTCTTCACCTTCATACGGCGCGAGGTCATAAATGCGGCCGAACGGTGACAGGCGCACGGCAACGTGGCTGTTACCCACGGCTTCCGCCACGGCGTCAATGGTCTCCAGCAGGAAACGCTGACGATTTTCCACCGAGCCGCCGTATTCGTCGGTGCGGGTGTTCAGTTCGCTACTGAGGAACTGGTCAAAGATGAATCCGTTTGCCGCCATGATTTCCACGCCGTCAAAGCCGGCTTCCATCGCCAGGCGTGCGGAGTGCACGAAGTCTGCAGTGATGCGTTTAACTTCATGCGTTTCCAGCGCGCGTGGCTGGCTTGGTACAACCGGGCCCGGTTCTCCGGATTCGGTCAGCGCAAAAACGGTGGTATTGACCGCCTGAACGGTGCCCGCTGAAACCGGCGCTATGTGGCCTGGCTGAAGAGAGACGTGAGACATACGGCCGACGTGCCAGAGCTGCGCGAAAATACGGCCACCTTTGGCGTGAACCGCTTGTGTCACCTTACGCCAGCCCTGGACGTGTTCGTCGTTGTAGATACCAGGGGTATAAAGGTAACCCCGGCCTTCTTCTGAAACCGGCATCCCTTCGGTGATGAGCAGGCCAGCAGAAGCACGCTGTGCATAGTACAAAGCCACGACCTCATCCGGCACGTCATTCATGGTGCGGGTGCGGGTCATCGGTGCCATGACTACACGGTTTTTTAACGCCAGGCCAGACAGATTGTAGGGGGTGAAAAGCTTACTCATCGTATACCTCACAAAAAACAAAAAGGAGTATCCCGGCAGGGATTTGCACAGCCCGGCAGTATCATCGACTGGACGTCGCGCACTGGAGTTGCATAAACATCTGATGGGTGGCAATATACCAACCATCTAGTAGGTAGGTCAATGGCTGTGTCGTATTTTTTTGTCATAACGCAGCCATTTCTGAATTGTCACTCATTTTGCGAGGTCATCACCATGCGTACATTAACAGCTTATAACGAAGATAATTTCCGCCAGATAGAGCAGTACAAAGGAATATCGGTGGTACGTTTCTCTGCACCCTGGTGTCCGCCCTGTCAGGCCAGCGAAGAAATGTTCAGTCAGTTTGCAGACCGGCTCGATAGAGATATTCAGGTGGGGAAAGTCAATGTAGATCAGGCGCCGGTGCTGACAACCAAATACGAGATCTGGGGGCTGCCGTCTGTGCTGATATTTCATGAAGGGCAATTAGTTAAACGCATACCGGGTGTGAAACCTGCATCGGTATATGCTCAGGCTATTGCGGACATAAAAAAAGGGCAGTAATGCCCTTTTAACGTGGAATTTATTAATGCTTAACCGCGTGCCTGACCGACGGCATCCAGAGTGCGGGCTGAATAAATGACCGCCGCGCCAGCGTTGAGGTTAATCGCCACGCCCAGCGCTTCAGCAATTTCAGCGTCGGTTGCACCGGCTTTCACAGCTGCGTCGGCGTGAAAAGCAATACAGCCGTCGCAGCGGGTTGTGACTGCGCACGCCAGGGCAATGAGTTCACGCACTTTTGCGCCCAAAAGGTCAGTTTTGTTACCTGCGTTGCCCAGGGCAACCACGCCTTTCATGGTCTCGGGGGTCAGTTTGCCCAACTCGCCTAAACGTTGCATTAACTCTGAGCGATAGTTGTTCCAGTCCAGCATAGTGTCATTCTCCTGAATGAGGGGTATTAAGAAGCAGTTTTATATACTTAAGGCTGTTGGCGAAGACTTCGGGTCTGGCCGTTGCATGCGCCACTACGCTTGAGCCTTCACAGACATTAATGATCATCAAAGCAATATCTGATGGTTCGGCATGGGATGAAAACTCACCTGACTCCATGCCCGCCCTGACGACTTTTGTGAGCCACTCGATTTGCATATCGAAATAAAGTGATGTCTGTACAGTAATTGCCTGAGGCAGATTGGCGGTCTCTGCTGACAACGCACAACACAGTGGCAGTAGCGAAGCTTTATGGCTTTGCGCGAAGATATCGATGTAAGCCGCAATTCTTCTCTCCGCGCTTTTCTCAGTCGCCTCTATCTGCTCAAATACGCGTTGTGTATCAGAGAACGCCTGTATTACCACCTGCTCACCCAGAATATCTTTGGTCGGGAAATGGTGATGAATACTGGCCTTGGTGATACCCACTATTTTTGATAAATCAGCATAGCTGAATGCTGAATACCCTTTTTCGCGCATCAGGTGTTCTGCTTCGCTGAGCAGCCGTTCCCGTGTCATGGTTGTCATAATTACTCCATATAATCTACTAGTTGATAGATTATATTGTTGCTATTTTTCCGTAGCAAGTTGTATCACTGACTCAGTATCGTGCAGAGCTGAACGTCACTGCCATCCTGCATTCTGAATGGCAGCATTACATCTCTGACATCACGCCAGGCGTGTAATCATTTCAACCGGATTAGCCAGAGTATCGTGGATTGGCGAATTCTTTTGCATTTCGCTGACCAGCGCTTCTAACTCCTCGCGACTGGCGGTCTTGCTCGTAAGGTGAACATCGACGCGAATAGATTTCGCACCTTTACGCACGTTGCTGTCCAGCCCAAGGAAGCCGTTGAGGTTGATATCGAAATTAAGATCCAGCTCGATACCGTCCAGGTCGATCCCTTTTTCAGCAGCCATCATGGTAAGGGTGGCGGTATAACAGCCAGCCAGCGCCTGCATGATGTATTCAGTCGGGCTCATGCCGGTATCGGTGCCGAGTAAACCTGCGGGTTCATCACCGATATTAGAAAATTTCCCCACACGGCAGGTATCGATAACGCCGTTCTGGATTGTGGCGCCGGTCTCTGTGCGAACGGTTAATCCGCCGCTGGAACGGGCTTTCATCTGGAAAGTCAGGTTACCCAGGCCAGGCTGGCTGCGAACTGCTTCACGGGTATTGTGGATCGCAGCTGCGTCTGCAGAAGGTTTAACGGTAGTAGACATAATGGCTCCTGTAATTTCTTGATAAAAGGTATAGCTGGTGTAATCAGTACCAACCATCTAGTTGGTAGATTAATATCGCGAACCTCTTTTGTCTACTCTTTAATAAAAAATAGGGGGAAAAGAACCCAGCAGGCTGTTTTATTTCATAATAACCATTTGATTTTTTTTATAATCTTCCCAGCCGCTCACTCTTGCAGCAATCCAGCCTTTACCCGAAGGATAGTCTGGCGGGTGGTATTAAATTCCCGGGCAATAGCACTGATACTGATGCCAGCATTTAGGCGCTCTGTCACTGTTTGCTTTTGTTCCTCGCTCAGGATGGGGGGGCGACCGAAGCGTTTTCCAGCCGCTTTTGCCCTCGCAATACCTGAATACGTTCGCTCAAGCAGCAAATCCCGCTCAAACTCCGCTACAGCAGAAATTACCTGCATAGTCATTTTTCCGGCCGGACTGGTCAAGTCAACGCCTCCGAGTGCGAGACAATGAACGCGAATATCTAAAGCCGCCAGTTGCTCTACTGTTTTTCGGATATCCATCGCATTACGACCCAGACGGTCAAGTTTGGTGACAATCAGTACATCCCCATTTTCCATGCGATCTAGCAACCGGATAAATCCGGGGCGTTCGCTGGCAGCAACCGAGCCACTGATATGCTCCTCAATAAGTCGTTGGGATCTGATGGCAAAACCCGCCGCTTCAATTTCACGACGCTGGTTTTCTGTGGTCTGTTCCAGAGTTGAGACCCTGCAGTAGGCAAAAACACGTGACATGGGAAACTTTCCGTACGAAATGGATGTCCGAATTATAACGTGTGTCCGAAATTAATTTCACTAAGTTTCGGACATGTGCTGTAAGTGGTGTACGAAACCGACCGATTTCGGTCAGTGCAAAGTGATAACTTAAATGAACTATATGCAGGGGAGGCATTTATGCCACGGAGACAAATACTCAGTAGTGAAGAAAAAGAACGCTTGTTGGTTGTGCCGGATGATGACGTTCTTCTGACGCGCATGTGCTTTTTGAACGAACATGACCTCGCGCTTATTAATAAACATCGCAGGCCAGCTAACCGCCTGGGTTTTGCTGTTTTACTTTGTTATTTGCGAGGACCAGGATTTCCACCCGACAATAATGAGTCCCCTCACTACGGGGTTGTTTCCCGGCTTGCGGCTCATTTGAAACTTCAGCCTGATCTGTGGGCAGAGTATGCATCAAGAGAGGTCACCCGCTGGGAACATCTGGCTGAACTCTACCGCTACCTTGAATTATCTCCCTTCAGCCGGGCGCTGCAAAAAAACTGTATTCGCCACCTTTATCCCCACGCCATGCGGACAGACAGAGGTTTTTTACTTGCGGAAGAAATGCTCTCCTGGCTCCACAGTAATAAGATTATTTTCCCCTCTGTTGAGGTGATCGAACGAACCCTTGCTGAAGCAACAACGCTTGCTGACAGAGCGGTTTTTTCTGCGCTGACCGAGCAGCTTGAACCGGGGCAAAAAGCGGCACTGGACCGCCTGCTGGTATCTGAGGGTGAACAACCTTCACGACTGGCCTGGTTGCTTCAGCCTCCGGGAAAAATAAACGGCAAAAATGTCCTGCAACATATCGACAGGTTAAATGCGATAGAGTCGCTGGCACTGCCTGACGGTATTACGCTTTCCGTGCATCAGAACCGGCTCCTGAAACTCGCACGCGAAGGCAGGAAAATGAGTAGCCGGGACCTGGCAAAATTCACGGATGTTCGCCGTTATGCCTCGCTGGTTTGTATTATATCGGAAACCAGAGCCACCCTGACTGATGAAGTTATTGATCTGCAAGCCGTGTCGAGGGCGTCAACTCCTGGCTGGATGCCTTCATATCGGATTCCAAGCGGTGGTTTACCAAACCAGTATCATTCTCAAATGTGCTTGCATTTTCCTATCGTAGCAATCCGAAAGATTTAGATGATATCAAGTCCAGTCTGTAACGTCAGTGATATAAAAGGATATGATTGTCTGATGTCTGTCACTGACCATTTTACGGATAGAAACAGAGTAAAAATTCATATAGACAATTACTTAACAAAAATGAGGCAAATTAACCCCCTTATTTGTCGTTTTGTTCATGATAATAGACGCTATCCTACTGGAACCCTGACGTACACAGAACCAGGACACAAATATTCGACCATTCTTCCCCCGTGAGGAATGGTCTTCTTTTTCATCAATTACCCAGCAATTTCCCCGATAACTCTTGTATTTCCCTGCCCAGTATAGCGTAGTATTTAGTCCCAAAGAATAACGATTAGCAGCACCCGAAACACTTATGTTACATTGCGTAATGATAACGCAACATAGCTATCTAAACCTTAAACTGGTATGATATTTGCGAACTGGTGAATATATAACATCAGACAGTGTATTGAAGCGGTCCAGGGGATGTCACCGGGCCGTTTTTTTTATTTGAAGGTATTATTAACTGAAATACTGATAATGATATATTCAGAGATTTGAAGTTGTCCCTTAAAAGTACTGTAAGAAATTGATCTTTTAATACTTAATCTAAATAGGTTAGGTATGACCGTGCCCAGGGAACAGCCGTGAGGATGGATTATCGTAACTACAAATTGTGTAAACACAAAAAGAGTATGTACTTTCCGGCCTTCAGCCAAAAGATATTCACTCACCACGCTGTCCAGCGCGTTCAAAATCATGTCTGGTAATACGTTAAACTGAACCGCAACAAGCCAGTCTATATAACAGCCTGAAAAAAATGAAAAAATAAATCATAAGAATTCTAAAGTATATCTGCGTATATGCCGATACACCTATATATTTACCATGGAGGTTCTATGTCTATATCAATACAAACTAATACAAGTATAAAAAGTTCTAACAGTTCAGCTAATAGTGAATCATCTCAGATATCACAAATTTTAAAGAAGATACAGTCACTTACAGAAAAACTTGGTAAGGTGTCGTCAGAAGATGGTATGACAACAGATCAGAAGAAAGAGATGGTGGCTATCATACAAAAGCAAATTCAAAGTTTGTCTGCTCAATTACAACAGTTACTAAAACAGCAGGCTGAGAAGCAGGACAAGGAAACGCAGACTCAGTCAGGTAAAAGGGAAGATAAGAACCTCGAAAATACTATTGATGTTTATGTATGAATAGGTATTCCGGTGTGGACAACCCTCACAACCGTTGAATAATTTTGGCCTCGTGACGAGGCCTATTCAAAGGTCTCCGGACAGACGTCACCGAGATGACCGTGGCGCCGGACCCTTTAAATCATTCAATTAATAACCTTACTTGTAGAGGTTCTCTCACTTAACATGTTCCTAGCCTAGCGGGGACAAATGCGATAGCAGTTGCTCGTTGATCTTCATCCCTTTACGCTTCAGGGCATCGACCGCTCTTTCCATATAGACGGTATTCCACAACGAGATAGCTGCCGTCAGCAGCGTCAGTCCGCTGGCGCGGTAGCTCTGATTTTCCGGTTTACGATCCTTGATTTCACCCAGACGGAGAAGGAATACCGCGCGCCAGCGCGTTACGGGCTTCTCCTTTATTCAGTCCCGCCTGGACCCGCCGACGAAGTGCCGGATCGCGGAACCTGTCGAGCATATACAGCGTTCGTTCAATACGGCCAATTTTCCTCAGTGCTTTGGCAAGTCCGTTTTGCTTGGGGTAGCTGGCTCGTCACGGTTCCCTGCTTTATCGAGGTTGCCAGGCGCAGCACTTCACGCCAGTGAATTTCGATCTCTTTCAGATGGAACTGGTCACCCTGACCTGCTCTCCATTGATTATCAGAGGCCAATGTTAGTCCCGCATCAGGGTAATCATGACAAATTCTCACTTCCGCTCTTCGCTCACAGCTGCCTGTCTACGTGGTCAATCTCCCTTACCGCAGCCTGGTAGTACAAAAAACGACCTTAACGAATGGAAGGGACTTCCCCTGATTATGCTCCTGATTAACTCTTGTGCAATCATGGGGTACACATCGTCCCGGAGGAATTCGTTATGACTATCACGACTGTCGGTATCGATCTTGCTAAAAATGTGTTTGCTGTTCACGGTGTTGATCAAAATGGTAGAACTGTTCTGGTTAAGCCTAAAGTATCGCGTGCTGCACTTCCTGAGTTAATTGCAAGTTTGCCTCCCTGTGTTATCGGGATGGAAGCATGCTCCGGGGCTCACTACTGGGCAAGATTGTTTCGGCAGTATGGTCATGAGCCACGTCTGATGGCTGCTAAGTTTGTATCGCCTTATCGTATGGCCGGAAAATCAGGAAAAAATGATGCAGCTGATGCTCAGGCTATCTGTGAAGCTGTTCGTCGTCCGCATATGCGGTTCGTACCAGTGAAAGACGAAAGCCAGCAGGCCATGCAGTGTTTACATCGTACCCGTCAGGGTTTTATCGAAGAGAAAACAGCAACGTATAATCGTCTGCGAGGATTGATATCTGAATTCGGTGTCATCGCGCCACAAAGTGCTGATGCCCTGCGCCACATGGTTTCTGTGCAGAAGAGCTCTTTACCGCTTCAGGTTCAGCAATGTGTTGATGATTTGATGGAACACGTTGATCGCATTGAAGCTAACATCACTGAATATGACCGAATTTTGTCCCACATAGCCAAAACAGATCATCGCAGTCAGCGGCTGATGGAGCTAAAGGGCGTTGGTCCCACAACGGCCTGTGCACTGGTCGCCAGTATCGGTAATGCACATGATTTTAAAAATGGACGTCAACTGGCAGCCTGGCTGGGGCTGACGCCATCACAATACAGCAGCGGGGGAAAGTCGAAACTCGGCAGGATCACAAAAGCCGGTGATTCGTATCTGCGAACGCTTCTGGTTCAGGGGGCTCGTTCAGTGCTTATTGGCGCCGGGAAAAGGACTGACTCATTCAGCCGTTGGGTTTGTATGTTGGTTGAGCGCAGAGGGTACTGGCGGGCTGTTGTGGCCATCGCCGCCAAAAATGCGCGGCTGTGTTGGGCATCACTACATTACGGTGATGATTTCCGGCTGTACTCAGTCAACTAAAGCTCGAAGCTGTATAACCATCTGACCTGCAATTCGTTGATGATAAAGGGTTAGACCCCGTGAGGCCTATCTGGCTATTGTACAGGATATACGTATCCGCTTAACGAACAAGAACCTCGCGCGCGTCTTTCATCAGGGCCCGAATCGATGACGATTCATCATGGCCGTTTATAGTACCGCAGTCTCTCCCCTTTATTTTTACTGAAGAGCAGACAGAAACCATAAATACCGGCTTTGACATGCCGGGGAAGTCCTTATAGTACAATAATTTTCGATATCCAAACTGACTCCAAGAAGAATATACCCTCAGTAACGGTGGCGGGGATTTGCCATGGACATAATATTGATACGACAACTGACCATTGATATTCATGGTAACATACTGAATAAATTGAATTTACTCTAAATTTATTCCTTCCTGTGCCGATAATTAAAGGGTCAGGAGGGAAGGGTTATGAACGATTTTCATATTTTAAGTCTTTGTGTTCAGAATAAGGATGTGGTAGGCGCCATGCGTGTGCTGCGGGATAAATCAGAGTTTGCGGCACGCATAATTCTGGAAAAATTAAAGGTTCGCGTGACGTCACAGACAGGCAGGGCTTTCTGGCATCATGTTCAGGACTGGCTGCTGATGGCGTGCCGTCAGGAGAATACACCGAATGAGTCACACGGTTCCCAGCCTTCTTCGACCCCTTCAGACACCAGGGCAGATCAGTCCTGCTGCCCTGGATATGGTCAAAGTGCTGGCACTGATCGCCATGCTGGCCGACCACATCAACACCCTGTTCCTGACGCCCGGCAACCAGCTTTTGTATGCGGCTGGCCGGATGGCCTTCCCCCTGTTCACGCTTATCTGGGCGATGAACGTGCAGCGCACACCGGAACGGCTCCAGGTGAGGGCAAACCGTCTGTGGAGATGGGCCGTCATAACCCAGCCTGTATTCAGCCTGGCTTTTGCGCATCACCATCCGTGGTGGGCACTGAACATTCTTTTCGTGTTCGCAGGTGTCACGCAACTGCTTGCCCTACAGGGGGGAACCGCAGAATTCGGAAAAAATCGTACGCTAAGCTAACGGTGTTCTCGTGACAGCTCTTTGACTAGGCTTTCTAAGGCCATTCTGATAGCCCTGACTTCCTGAAAAGCCATGGCTAAAATTTGTGCGGCTAAAAGGGATAACCGATGGTAAAGTAAGTTATCCCTGTCGAGATACTGAAAAGCGTTATCCTCGTTTTTCCCAAAACTGTTTTGCCAGTTCGCTCAGAGCGCTAGTTAACTGAGCGACAGATTTCGCACTTTGCAAATTATTCTGCCCGGTCTGTACATTGGTATCAGCAGCATCGCGTATATTGATAATACTGCGGTTTATGTCTTCACTTACTGCTCCCTGCTGCTCGACCGCAGTCGCTATTTGCGCGTTCATGTCGGTAATTTCGTTAACGCGTTGGCCAATTCCATCAAGAGCTGTAGCTGCTTCCTCTGCGTGAGCTACACTCGTGTGCGCTTGCCGACTACTTTGCTCCATGACTGTAACAGCGGATTGCGCTCGCTCTTGTAGAGCGCTGATCATGCTTTGAATATCCGTTGTCGATTGCTGTGTGCGAGCAGCAAGACTGCGAACCTCATCGGCGACAACAGCAAAACCACGCCCCTGCTCACCAGCACGCGCGGCCTCAATTGCTGCGTTGAGTGCCAACAAATTCGTTTGCTCGGCGATCCCTCGTATAACGTTAAGAACTTTTGATATCTCGTTACTTTGACCTTCAAGCTCATGAATAACCTGAGTGGCTTGCCTAATTTCACCTTCAAGGGCAGTGATTGACTGGCTTGTGTGGGCTACCAGACGCTGGCCAGATGCCGTCTCAGTGTCTGCTCTTCCGGCCGCATCTGCAGCATGCTGTGCATTGCTCGCAACCTCTTGAATGCTTGCCACCATTTGGTTTACTGCCGTTGCTATTTGATCTGTCTCTGCCTGCTGCTCAACTGTAAGTACATTGCTTGACTCAATATCCTTTAGTAGGCCTCGGGTGTGTTCGCTAAGCCGATTTGATGCATCACCTATGCGACCTACTATGGCGCCTGTTTCAGCTTGCATCATTCGTAAAGCAAACTCTATTTGGCCAAACTCATCGGTGCGCCCAGTGTAGAGGGATTGACTTAATGGGTTATTGGAAATATTCCTGGCTCTTTCAACCAGTCTTCCAAGAGGAGAGAGAATAGCCAAAACACTAACAGAGCTTAAGCTTCCTGACATTAAAGTGGCTAACAATAAGCTGCTTATTGATGTATCAGTAAGCATGCCGGCAGCCATTGCGCTTGATATAATACTACCCCATATGAGCAAGAGTATTTTCACGGAAAAGCTAGCAGCCAATTTCGGCCTCGCGGCCTTCCCGCTTCTCAATTGAGCATATAATTTTTCCGCAGCCAAAACCTGCTCAGGTTCAGGCTTGGTCCTTACAGACTGGTATTCAACAATCGAACCATTCTTAGCTATTGGCGTTACATAAGCACTTACCCAATAGTGGTCGCCATTTTTACAGCGATTTTTTACTAGCCCCATCCATGAGCGGCCAGATTTTAATGTACTCCACATATGCTCAAATGCAGCAGGCGGCATATCTGGGTGTCTTACGATGTTGTGAGGCTGGCCTAATAGTTCTTCCTCAGTGAAACCACTGATTTTAATGAAGTCAGGATTAACGTACGTGATATGGCTTTGAGGGGAGGTAGTCGAAAGGGCACTGTTGCAAATAGTCGGTGGTGATAAACTTATCATCCCCTTTTGCTGATGGAGCTGCACATGAACCCATTCAAAGGCCGGCATTTTCAGCGTGACATCATTCTGTGGGCCGTACGCTGGTACTGCAAATACGGCATCAGTTACCGTGAGCTGCAGGAGATGCTGGCTGAACGCGGAGTGAATGTCGATCACTCCACGATTTACCGCTGGGTTCAGCGTTATGCGCCTGAAATGGAAAAACGGCTGCGCTGGTACTGGCGTAACCCTTCCGATCTTTGCCCGTGGCACATGGATGAAACCTACGTGAAGGTCAATGGCCGCTGGGCGTATCTGTACCGGGCCGTCGACAGCCGGGGCCGCACTGTCGATTTTTATATCTCCTCCCGTCGTAACAGCAAAGCTGCATACCGGTTTCTGGGTAAAATCCTCAACAACGTGAAGAAGTGGCAGATCCCGCGATTCATCAACACGGATAAAGCGCCCGCCTATGGTCGCGCGCTTGCTCTGCTCAAACGCGAAGGCCGGTGCCCGTCTGACGTTGAACACCGACAGATTAAGTACCGGAACAACGTGATTGAATGCGATCATGGCAAACTGAAACGGATAATCGGCGCCACGCTGGGATTTAAATCCATGAAGACGGCTTACGCCACCATCAAAGGTATTGAGGTGATGCGTGCACTACGCAAAGGCCAGGCCTCAGCATTTTATTATGGTGATCCCCTGGGCGAAATGCGCCTGGTAAGCAGAGTTTTTGAAATGTAAGGCCTTTGAATAAGACAAAAGGCTGCCTCATCGCTAACTTTGCAACAGTGCCGTAAAGGCGGCCTTATCCACCATTTCCCGAACAAGCAGGCGCTAATATTCGCCCTGTTCGCGCGTCTGCTGGCAATCATGGAAGAAGCGATTACCGCGCTGATGCAACAGGATGGCGTGAGCTATGGCCGGTTTACCCGCGCCTATCTGAACTATCTGGCGGATCTCACGGACACCCATGAAAGCCGCCAGCTTATGGTTTTGTCGCTGGCAATGCCCGATGAACCGGTGCTGCGCAAATGCTGGCGCGACTGGATGCTGGAGAAACTGGCGCAGGGCGATGAGCTGGATAACAGCCCAACCGGCACGCTGGTGCGCTACGCCGCTGACGGCATCTGGCTTTCGGAGTTGACGGAAGGGATCACCATGAGCGCCGACCACCGTCGCGCGCTGGTTGACTCCCTGAATAAAATGACGCTTCCCGCGTGAAGCACAGACTGAGGCCGCGATGCGCTACAACATCAATGCCCGTTTTATCTACGACGCCACCGACGGAACCCTGACGCTGCCGCAAAGCGATGAACCGGACAGCCAGCTATCCCTCACCGCCAGCGCCCTGTTTAACTATTTTCTGCGCCATACCGAGATTGTCAGCCGGGAAGATGTTCTGAAAAAAGTCTGGGATGACAATGGATTAACCTCATCCAACAGCAATCTGAATCAGTATCTCAGCATGCTGCGGAAGACCTTTCGCCATTACGGCGTCGATAACATCATCGTCACCGTCTCGCGCGGCTATTTGCAGCTTAATCCCGAGGTCATTATCGAAGCGCTGGACGACGCGCCGCCGGTTTCACCACAACAGACGCCTGCCGAACCGCCGCCCGTTACGACAACGCCAGACGCACCGCGCTCCGCACATGCTCGCGGGATGTGCTGGTACATGGCCGGAGCCTGCTTGCTCACCATTGCCCTGCTTCTGGTTGCCTTCAGTCTGGTCGGCATCAGTGAATCCCAGCCTATCGCGCTGACCCGCCTCAGCCATAGCCAGTGCGAACTGCTGGCCAGCGATGAAATGCGACGTTCGGTCAGTGAAGAGTCCTACGGCAAAAACTTCGATGAGGTACGCCAGCGGCTGAATATTGCCTGTAAACCCGGTGAACGTTTTCTTTTCTTCTACGGCGATCGGCTCGAAACCAACGGGCTGGGGCGCGTGTTCCTTGCCCACTGCGCCATGCATGAAGATAACCCGTTCAGCTATTGCGATAACTACTTTTACTACTCCTGGAAGCCGTAATGAGACTCGCGCCGCGTCCGTTCTTTGCCCTCTGCGTTCTGGTATTTATTGCCGCCGCCGCGTTTAGCGCCTGGCGGCTGCTGCCTGCCGACAACGCGGGTGTCATGAGCTGTTCCACTAAGGGCATCATGCGCTTTGAGAACATGGACAAAGAGAACGTTAACGGCAATATTCACTTCAATTTTGGCGCGCAGGGTAAAGGCTCGATGGTGGTCGAAGGTTACACCGACTCCGCCGCCGGCTGGCTCTACCTGCAACGCTACGTGAAGTTTACCTACAGCAGCAAACGCATCTCGGCCACCGAGCGTCATTACCGCATCAATCAGTGGGAATCGAGCGCCTCCTCGATTGATGAATCGCCGAACGTGATTTTCGACTACTTTATGCGCGAGATGTCCGACAGCCACGACGGGCTGTTTCTCAACGCTCAGAAGCTCAACGAAAAGGCTATCTTGCTCAGCTCTATCAATTCACCGCTGTGGATCTGCACGTTGAAATCCGGCAGTAAGCTGAACTAACCCGTCAATCAAAAAAGACCATCCCCTTGTAGGGGCGTTCGCGACAGGCGGCCAGCCGCTGCGCCAGATTCCCCACATGCAGCTCCAGCTTATGGCCGTCAGGGTCGAGAAAATAGTAAGACGCCCCTTCACTGCGGTTATCTTTCCATACCTCAGCCCCCGCCTGCGCCAGCAGAGCCACCACCCCGGCAAACTCTTCTTCCGCCACGCTGAAGGCGTAGTGGGTATAGTCGCTTTCCTGAGGGGGCGTTTTACGCCGCTGCTCATCCAGCGACAAGCACAGCCACAGCGCCCCACAGGAGAGATAGGCTCCGCTATCCCAGCTGGCGTGCAGGCGCATTCCAGGTAACTGCTGATAAAATGCCAGGCTTGACGCCAGATCGCTGACCGCCAGCGTCAGATGATTCAATCCCTGCAGCATGACTTTTCCTCCCGTTATCAAACCCTGTTGTAAACTGTGATCGGCGACGCATCCCCTCCCGGCCTCACCTCATCACCGGCTAAAAAGCGCATTTTTTGCGTTTAGCCTGCCATCGGAAACCTGCGCCTCGCCACACTAATCCCCGCTCTATGTTACCCCTTTTTTGAAATCATTTAGCAATCCAATAACATTTCATCCCCCCGGAAAAAGCGGGCTAAAAATCGCCTTATTGAAGACCAAATCAGCACCGACATTACACCGGGCAGCGTAGCGGAACGTTCATCAGAGAAAAAATGGAATCAATAAAGCCCTGCGCAGCGCGCAGGGTCAGCCTGAATACGCGTTTAATGACCAGCACAGTCGTGATGGCAAGGTCAGAATAGCGCTGAGGTCTGCCTCGTGAAGAAGGTGTTGCTGACTCATACCAGGCCTGAATAGCTTCATCATCCAGCCAGAAAGTTATGGAGCCACGGTTGATGAGGGCTTTATTGTAGGTGGGCCAGTTGGTGATTTTGAACTTTTGCTTTGCCACGGAACGGTCTGCGTTGTCGGGAAGATACGTGATCTGATCCTTCAACTCAGCAAAAGTTCGATTTATTCAACAAAACCAGTTACAGCCCTTCGGCGATGATTCTCGCCGCTGAAGCCAGCACATCGCGGCGGCTCTCTGCGTTCTGTTGCGGCTGGGTAAAATAGGTCACCAGAACCAGCGGCGCACGACCCTGCGGCCAGATCACCGCAATATCATTGGTGGTGCCGTAGTCGCCGCTGCCGGTCTTATCACCCACAGTCCACGACGTCGGTAAGCCGGCCCGAATGCTGGCTGCGCCGGTCGTATTGCCTTTGAGCCACGTCACCAACTGCGCCCGCTGGGTTTCGCCCAGCGCATGACCCAGCGTAAGCTGACGCAACGTCTGCGCCATCGCCCGCGGCGTGGTGGTGTCTCTCGGGTCGCCGGGAATGGCGGTATTCAGCGTAGGTTCAGTGCGATCCAGACGAAACGTCTCATCGCCGATCGCGCGGGCAAAAGCCGTCACGCCTCCCGGGCCACCGAGCTGGGCAATCAATTTGTTCATGGCGGTATTGTCGCTGTACTGCAACGCGGCCGCGCTCAGTTCTGCCAGCGTCATTGTGCCGTTGACGTGTTTTTCGGCAATCGGATTGTAGTTAACCAGATCGGCAGGCTTGATCTCGACAGGCTGATTAAGCAGCTGCTTTTGCGTTTCACTCTGCTTAAGCACCGCCGCGGCCGCCATAACTTTACTGGTACTGCACATTGGAAAGCGTTCATCACCGCGATAAAGCACCTGCGTATTATCTGCGGTATCGATGAGCGCGACGCCCAGCCGCCCTCCGCTGCTTTTCTCCAGCGCCGCCAGCTTTTGCTGCACCGCACTCGTCTGCGCATAAAGCGGCGCGCTGCCCAGCAGCAGCGGAATGCACGCCGCCGCCGCGAACATCATCCGTTGCACTCTCTTTGTCACCATCTCAAACTCCCAATACGGTCAATCCGTGTTACATCAGTATTCCCTAAATTCCACGTGTGTTTTTTATTAGCTTCAAAAATCACTATTTCACGAAGAATTTAGACTGCTTCTCACACATTGTAACATTATTTACAACCACCTTTCAATCATTTTTGATAAATCATTGATTTCATCTTTGCTGCAATGATACTTAATAAACTCTGCAAGTTATCCACAGAGCAACACTCAATTTTATTGATGATATTCTTATGGCACTGTTGCAAAGTTAGCGATGAGGCAGCCTTTTGTCTTATTCAAAGGCCTTACATTTCAAAAACTCTGCTTACCAGGCGCATTTCGCCCAGGGGATCACCATAATAAAATGCTGAGGCCTGGCCTTTGCGTAGTGCACGCATCACCTCAATACCTTTGATGGTGGCGTAAGCCGTCTTCATGGATTTAAATCCCAGCGTGGCGCCGATTATCCGTTTCAGTTTGCCATGATCGCATTCAATCACGTTGTTCCGGTACTTAATCTGTCGGTGTTCAACGTCAGACGGGCACCGGCCTTCGCGTTTGAGCAGAGCAAGCGCGCGACCATAGGCGGGCGCTTTATCCGTGTTGATGAATCGCGGGATCTGCCACTTCTTCACGTTGTTGAGGATTTTACCCAGAAACCGGTATGCAGCTTTGCTGTTACGACGGGAGGAGAGATAAAAATCGACAGTGCGGCCCCGGCTGTCGACGGCCCGGTACAGATACGCCCAGCGGCCATTGACCTTCACGTAGGTTTCATCCATGTGCCACGGGCAAAGATCGGAAGGGTTACGCCAGTACCAGCGCAGCCGTTTTTCCATTTCAGGCGCATAACGCTGAACCCAGCGGTAAATCGTGGAGTGATCGACATTCACTCCGCGTTCAGCCAGCATCTCCTGCAGCTCACGGTAACTGATGCCGTATTTGCAGTACCAGCGTACGGCCCACAGAATGATGTCACGCTGAAAATGCCGGCCTTTGAATGGGTTCATGTGCAGCTCCATCAGCAAAAGGGGATGATAAGTTTATCACCACCGACTATTTGCAACAGTGCCACTTCGACGACTACCTGCTGCCGGCCGAGAAGTTCGCCGCACTCAAGCGCGAGCAGGCCCTGCCCCTGGCGATCAACCCGAACAGCGACCAGTACCTGGAAGAGCGTTTGCAGCTGCTGGACGAGCAGTTGGCCACCGTCACCCGCCTGGCCAAGGACAACGAGCTGCCCGATGCCATCCTCACCGAGTCAGGGCTGAAAATCACCCCGCTGGATGCGGCGGTGCCGGATCGGGCGCAGGCGCTGATCGACCAAACCAGCCAGTTACTGCCGCGCATCAAGATCACCGAACTGCTGATGGACGTGGACGACTGGACGGGCTTCAGCCGCCACTTCACCCACTTGAAGGACGGGGCCGAGGCCAAAGACAGGACGTTGCTGCTGTCCGCAATCCTCGGTGATGCGATCAACCTCGGGCTGACCAAGATGGCCGAGTCGAGCCCCGGCCTGACCTACGCCAAGCTGTCCTGGCTGCAAGCCTGGCACATCCGCGACGAAACCTATTCGGCGGCCTTGGCCGAGCTGGTCAACCACCAGTATCGCCACGCCTTTGCCGCCCACTGGGGCGACGGCACGACCTCATCCTCCGATGGCCAGCGCTTCCGCGCGGGTGGCCGGGGCGAGAGCACCGGGCACGTCAACCCGAAGTACGGTAGCGAGCCGGGACGGCTGTTCTATACCCATATCTCCGACCAGTACGCGCCGTTCAGCACCCGCGTGGTGAATGTCGGCGTCCGCGATTCCACCTATGTGCTCGACGGCCTGCTGTACCACGAGTCCGACCTGCGGATCGAGGAGCACTACACCGACACGGCCGGCTTCACCGATCACGTCTTTGCCCTGATGCACCTGCTAGGCTTCCGCTTCGCGCCGCGCATCCGCGACCTCGGCGAAACCAAGCTGTACGTGCCGCAGGGCGTGCAAGCCTACCCGACGTTGCGCCCGCTGATCGGCGGCACCCTGAACATCAAGCACGTGCGTGCCCACTGGGACGACATCCTGCGCCTGGCCAGCTCGATCAAGCAGGGCACCGTCACCGCCTCGCTGATGCTGCGCAAGCTCGGCAGCTACCCGCGCCAGAACGGACTGGCCGTGGCCCTGCGCGAGCTGGGCCGGATCGAGCGCACGCTGTTCATCCTGGACTGGCTGCAAAGTGTTGAACTGCGCCGCCGCGTGCATGCCGGCCTGAACAAAGGTGAGGCGCGCAACTCGCTGGCCAGGGCGGTGTTCTTCAACCGCCTTGGGGAAATCAGGGATCGGAGCTTCGAGCAGCAGCGCTACCGGGCCAGCGGCCTCAACCTGGTGACGGCGGCTATCGTGCTGTGGAACACGGTGTACCTGGAACGCGCCACCCAGGGGTTGGTCGAGGCCGGCAAGCCGGTGGACGGCGAGCTGCTGCAATTCCTGTCGCCGCTGGGCTGGGAGCACATCAACCTAACCGGCGATTACGTCTGGCGGCAGAGCCGCAGACTGGAAGACGGGAAGTTTCGGCCCTTACGGATGCCCGGAAAACCTTAGCGTACGATTTTTTCCGAATTCTGCGGGCTCCCCAATATTAGTTATGCCGTGCAGTTGATTGGTAATGAGGAAGATCGCAGCAGAACAGCACATGAGGTATATGCATGATCCGCCTGTTATGTTCAATAGTTATGATCGTACTGACGTTTTCTGCCAGTGCGGATATTAGCGGTAGGGTTGTGCGCGTGCTGGACGGGGATACCGTTGAAATTCTTGAAACAGGGAACAGACTGACCCGCGTTCGTCTGGCCGGCATCGATGCGCCCGAAAAGAGCCAGCCTTTTGGCCAGCGCTCCCGTCAGGCACTTTCATCGATGGTGGCGCAGCGCACCGTAACCGTCACGGGAGGAGATACGGACCGTTATGGACGGCTGTTGGGTACGGTGTGGTTTGACGCTAAGGACGTGAATGCCGAACAGATCCGTAAGGGACTGGCCTGGGCGTACCGGTATCACGGAAAACCCATCAAACCTGACTACGCTGCCCTCGAAGACGAAGCCAGACGCCAGGCAACTGGACTCTGGTCAGCCCCCGAACAGACAGAACCCTGGCGTTGGCGGAAGCAGCATCAGAGATAAAGTTATCTCAATGATGCCCCTGATTCCGCACGTTGCCGACAGCAGGGGAAACCGATTACTTATGCCAGTGTCACTGCGCATCCTTCTCCTTTCTTTTCCTGTTATACATAGCAACACTCAGATATATATTGACGGCAATAAAAAGTATTTAAGTTAAACATACTAAAACTAATGGACATATCAGAAAACAACCTATAAATTTATATATGCGTAGCAGAAACAAGTCTAATTAAATATATATCATTAAAAATCTCCTCAGGAGTTCTAAAATGAATAAAAAGAGTGACAGAATCTTTCCTAAACCAATTTTTTTGACAGTCCTGTATATAATAACGTTTTCCTTTTCTTACGCATGCTTATCTGAAATTCAACTAATTGGGTCAAATAATATTTCGCAAATTGATGCGGTGTGGCCATTAAACTGGATTACAGATCCGAACCAACGCATCTATGGTGCAGCTTTTTTAGGAGTGCTAATCTGCTGGGTTATCAATATAGTTTTCAACAAAGTAATTTTTACAAAGTATAACAATTCGAATAAAAAATCCATCTGAAGCCCATAACTATTCAGCAATGGCGGACGCTTGTTCGCCTCCTGAGCTATGCCACAAGTCGTATTACCTCAAAACCCTATCCCAGACGTTCCCTCGTTCGACGCATAGCGCTGTCAGCACATTGCTAAGGCATTTGGTCGGAAATCACCAAGCAAAAGACGGACCATAACGCGAATTAAACCCAGCAAAACTCGATCCTGCAGCAGATGACAAAGTTTTTTTCGCCGCTGTCGCTGTTATAGTGCTTACTGTTCCCTTTCAACAACGTCATTCTTCTCCCGATATTTATTTAGCCAGCTGTTTGATTCATACTCGATACAGTTAATAATACCCACTGCATCGGCATCGGCATCGGCATCGGCATCGGCATCGGCATCGAATATTACTGTAGTTGTCTCGTAAAAATACCTACCCATAAATATCACATTGAATATTTCCGCTCCAAACAGCTATTTCTTTGTTGTCATGTTGACGAGGTCTTTTATACACAGGATGTGGAACGCTAAAATTTATGTTCCACGGAAATTTCGGCAGTTCCAGTAGCTACTGTTATAAAGATAGAATCTTTATGCCGCCTGGCGGCATAAAGGCGCCAGCAGATGTTAGCCATGGCACTGAAAGTGAGTGGCGCCGTCGCCCGGCGTAGCCGGTTACAGTTCTGATAGGTTCCACCAATCCATCCCTTCCCCCTGTTAAGCCATAACCCGCTAACAGACAGCACAGGAAGCTATGTGCGTCGTCGGAGTGGTCACGACAAGGCTTAGCCGCAGTCGGGGCGTATCTCCGCGTTAGCGGGCCGTAAGGACCGCTTACGGGCGTGTTACCTGGGAGTTGTCGGCAGAATGAATTAAAGCGACTCAGAATCTAGTTACAACATCCATCATTAAAAGCGATGTCTTCCGGCCCTTTGGGCCGGGTGGCGGCGCTTTTCAGTGGTGAGTTTGTGTGCGGAGTTGAAGATCTGGAAAGTCAGTTATCAGATGTTGGCAGTTTATAAAGTTCTGAACCCTGCCCGCCATCTTTGGCGGGAGCTACTTCCAGGCGCAAAGCGCCTGAACCGTACCGGCGCGGACAACGTCCGCTGCAAGGGCGGGCGTTATACACATGTCCACAGGACAGGTGCTGAATAGGTTTTATTTTTAAAAGTAAGTAATAACTGAAGTTTAAAAGAAAGGAGATCGGGGGTTTAAAAGGATCATCGTGGTTTGTAAAAAAACCATTTAGTGGTTTGAACGATATCCTACCAGTGGATTGAAGCAATACCCTCTTGTAGTTTGTGTGGATAAGTAGAAGAAGAACGAAAAGCGGCGAAACATTGCGCGATCGGTCACAGAAATGCGTGACCAACAACGGGCGGATTTTGTTTAAGTTTATTAACCTCGAGGTCTACAGAACGAGTTTGTCATTCAGAGACCTGAAACATGGACTGGAACAGGTGAAAACGGCAATACAAGCGGTAAAGCAGGCAGGAGTAAACCGGCGCCAGGGCACCAGGTCATATCGATTGTGTATTAGCAGGCGTTAAGTTGTGACGAGCAAGGCATCACCGAGTCGAGCATAATGGCCACGCGAGAGCTTCATTCGCTCCGTGACACGACGTTCTATCTCCGCGCGCACCGAATCAAGACTACCGAAGAAGCGGCCCTTCCTGATTTCTTTCTGGATCTGCAGACGAACCAGTTGCTCAATCTCTTTACGCGTTCGGGGAGCATCTTTACGCGCCCTGTGCCGTTTCATGCCGTGTTCATAACGTGACTTATGATACTGTCGGAAGCGTTCACGCACGTATGACCAGGCTGCACTGATAAGTTCATCAGCACCGGCGCGAGGTAGCCCTTTCTTCTCACGCTGCTTGTTCTCCCACTCGATACGGCTGCGACGGGCTGCAGCAACTGCTTCCTCAGACACCCCCAGAACCTGCCACATCAGCGGCGTGAAAGTTATGTCTGTGGGGATATTGCAGCCGATTTCTTTGTCGTATTCGGTGTTATAGGTAATGAGATTGAGCTGAGCGAGAAACTTCAGTGCCCCCGTCAGGCGGGTGATCGACAGACGTTTTTTTTCCGTGGCCAGCCCGCAGCGAATGCTCATGGTAGTAAGCGATGAACCAACGCGATTAGCCAGGGGATTAAAATAATGGCACATTGCCTGAACAGCTGCTTCCAGAGCCCGTATGCGTAACACTGGCGGGCGCTTTTTGCGCTCACCACGGGCGATCAGCATAGCAACCAGAGCCTGAAACTCTGCACGCTGAGTGAAGCCAACAGCTTTCTCGCGAATTTTTTCGCAGAATGGTAGGGTTTTCTTTCCCTTTTCAGGAATGAACTCTGGATTCGGATTTTTTACCTGACGGTAAAGTGTAGTGGCTTCAGAAATCTGCTTACTCACTACTTCCTGCGCTTATGTTGCACAGAAGGAGTAAGCACGGAATCTCTTGTCTTTTTTCGCGCACGGGTTATACTCCCATACAGAAGCAACAACTTCTGCATGATTTGTTAAGGACCCCGTTAATCTCGCGATGCCGCCAAGTATCTAAGATTATCGGGGTTTTTGCTTTTCTGGGCTTAGCTAACTAACCTGCCAGAACCTGTCACCTTCTTAGGCGTGACAACCTAATAAATTCATTTATAACAATAAGTTCACCGACTTTATCACCACAACAATGCAGGATCAATTTTTAGGATCTCTCCAGCTCCTAGATTAAGCTTCACTTCTTGAACGATGCGCTTCTGCGTCTCGTTTTAAGCTCTCGAAAAGCTCTAGTGGTACAAGATAAAACGCCGGCGCGCTACGATTCAGAATAGCAATAGCATCACCCTCTGCTGACTCGACAGTCCCTAACGGATCCCTTTTGAACTCCGTGATACCAGCGACTTTCGTGCAATGTATCGGATGTGCCATAACTCCTCCTGGTTTACAGATAGCACCTACGAATTATTGTATCGTAGCATACAATCAGACACTTAAAAGCATCATTAACTAATATTATGATCGCTGATCAAACTCAGTTAAGTGTAGTTTTACATGATATAGTACATCCGCACACAGAATATACCTCTAAAATTCAAATAGATACGGCCATTAGCGGATGATGTCTAAAATCATTTCTTCAAAAAAAAATTCCAACTTGCTCCTCAGGTTTTAAACCTGATTTCCAACAGCAGAGAACCTATGACGATCAAGAATGGTAGTCTGCAGTATGTAGCAGTTAACCAAGCCTTTCTTAGGTTATTAAAACTCCCTAATGATTATCCTATTGTAGGTAAAACATTAGACCAACTTCCTACATCCTTAGCTTACCTTTCACAGCGAATACACAATCAGGAAGAACTCGTTATGGAGCATGAAGACCAATTCTCTTCTATCGTTACGCATCCAATAGGTGAGAGCAACTCTATACATGCTTTGTGCTTCGAGTCCCGGCCCTATTATGACGATGAAGGAATCTGTTCAGGTACTATGCTTCAGGTAAGACCTGTTGATATTTTTGGACCAGATAGCTTGCTATCGGGAGACGTCCCCAAATCGTTGGTTTATAGGGTACCGTCCGAGATATTTACTAATGCTGAATGGGAGATCATTTTTTTAATATCTCTTAAATACAGCAGGAAAATTATGTCTCGGATATTAGGGACTTCTTTAAAAGCGGTAGAGCATAGAATCAGCAGATGCCTGCAGAAAACCGGGACCGCATCAGGGAGCGAGCTATTAGAAGTTTGCAAGAAGAATAACTGGGATGCCTACATACCCCCTCGATTTTTAAAGCCGAGATTTAGATTATTCAGAGCTGATCCTGATGCGTATCTAGTTGACTCATCACTAAGCAAACAGTAGTCTTCAAAAGTCATAGTAAATCCTGTGACCGGGCGTGAGAACCCGTATCTACACGTGCACATTGACACGCATCGCGTGTTTTTTTGTGTACTGAACCAGCACATCTGTGTAATGGCGGTTCAGGTAGGGCAACCGTAAGGTTGGCCGGTACCGTGTAGGCCGGTTTCTCACCCCTGCCTGGGCTGCCACCAGAGCGTGAGAACTCCGTGGCAGCCGATATCATATCTACACGGGAGCTTCATCTACAATGCGCAAGAACTTATCAAAGAATCCTCAATCCCCCCTAGCAAATATACTTGGCTTTCAATGGCTTGTAGCTGGTGTATTCTCTAAACAGAATGTCCTAACCCATACCACATATCACAACACGTTCAATGGGGTTTCTCCCCATTAAGGGAGATGCATTTTACGCGTAAATTTATTACGTACTGATTTGCCAGGGGACTTCACAATGATTAATGAGAACACTATTAACGCCCTGCATAGCGTTTTTCCGGAACTTTCCAGAAAGCAGTTAGAAATTGTGACTCTGTATGCCCACGGAAATACATATGAATCCATTGCTGACATTTGCAATATCTCTGTTGAGACGGTCCGATCACATCTTAAGCGAAGCACTAAAGCTCTGAACTTAAAAAGCAATGATGCAATGCGTGCTGTAATATTGTCACGCTCATACTTTTTTATGATTTCATTAATGATCACAAATTAATCAAAAAATGCACCCCTCAAGGGTGCATTTTTAAGACTTGGACTATTTACACTTTACTTTGATTTACCGAGATAGAATCATAAGCGCAGACCATTAAGTATTGCCGCCAATTTTACTTGAGGGTCTACCCTACAAGAGCACCCTGAACTATGAGACCCCCAATAACAGCTGACAAACTTAAGTGCTTGTTAGTAAGACTGTTAAGTCATCATGGTTGAGTATGTTCGACCCCGTTGAACATTGAATTATCCCGTCATGGATCAATTCTGCGCGAAGCGTTCAAAAATGAATATTGAGACTGTATGTAACCAACAATGGTATCTTGCTCTCTATATTACGGGGGGCAAAAATCGCGAGAAATTATTCGACTGGCTACACGACAGGAGAATTACCCCCTGGACGCCATTATCCTTAACGAAAATACGGCGTGCTGATGCACCGCATGTTTTCAGAAAAAGGGTATCTGCAGTTTTTCCTGGATATTTTTTCCTAAAAGCCAATTTTGATGTTCAAAAGATAGATACTATTAGGGCGCACTCAGCGTTCTGCGATTTTGTGAAGTTCGGTAGCCAAATCACCCCGGTGAACACAAGGGTGGTTGAAGCATTAATGAAAAAATACCCCGATCCTACCCATCACCCTGCTGCAAGGGATGAACTGGAAGTTGCATCAAATATCTGGCTTACAAAAAGTCAGTACAAACGACTGACACAGCTAGAACAAATGGAGCACCCCATATCCAGGACAGCGATGTTGTTCGATATGATCACCCATGCTGATGCATGGGGGTTTTGAAATGTACTTTACCGTAGCCTCTTAAACTGGCCTTAACCAGTTATCACTCCATCCCTTTTAATTCCCCCGTCTACGGGGGCTTTTTTTGCACCGTTTTCCGGCAATGACGTCTGGGCTGGTCCTGCCCGATGAACACCCTCTGTTCCTTTAACCAGCCTGCACTCAGGCTTCCTTCACTCTGGCGGAATGAAGGTACAGACGTCATTGCCAGAAACCGGAACCTAAGAGAGACAAACCATGCAATCCACTCAGGAACAGGTCAGCCATCTCTTGTGGTGCATTCTCGTTGCCTTACGTACGGCAGTCGAAAACCATCACATAACCTCAGAGCGTGGCAAACGTAGATTCATCACTGAATGGTTAAGCGGAGCAAGAAGAATACCGACATTCAAAGGAATGGGAAGCGAGTTTATGACTATCCGGCAGTTACTCGAAACCGAAAAAAACCGCTCCATTGATGCCGTTCTGACTACGCTCTGGACCAACTCTGTATCAACCGGAAACTGCGATCTTTTTCGGTTCCGGGCAGTACTTAATTCACTTCTAGGACTTGGCTGGAAACACTGCCTCTGCCCCTGGCCTGAACAAGTTGTCACCGAAATAATGGAGCGCCAGCGCACTCGGAAGAATCACATCCTGCAACTCACTCGTATGGAGGAAGCATTTACCGCAACAGGCTCAATGATTTCACCTATTACATTTCAACTCCTGCTGAAACAAAACGAGGACGAAGAAGTTGAAAAGTCTTTCTATCTCGATCGTTTCTCTGTTGTTCGAGGCCGGGACACCTCGTTGTCTAAAGCTACTTTACGCACTCTCTATATCGGACATAGTACCCTGCCGGAATCCGCCTGGGGCGCATGGGGAGATCGCGAAAATGTCGGCAGCGGTAATCTCTGGCGGCCAGACCTTCACTGACCGATAACAAAAGGAACAAACCATGAAGTTTCGACCATTCACCCGGGACGTCAGCGTGCATAAAATTGCCCTGCCCCTGTTAATACCGTCACTGTTAAGCAGCTGCACGGGATTTCAAAACCGTAACGTCGCACCAGACACCCCTGCACTCGTGTTTGTAGACGGTCAGATCAGCGACAGCGCTGATATAATCAAACAAACACAACGGCGGATAGCGCCCCCGGTCGCTACACCTGTTCCCGTACGACAGCCGGCAACTGCAGCGCAGGTATCGAAGACCTCGCCTTTGCCTCAACCAACAATGCTGTCTTCCTCCACAAGTAAATCCAGCGCACCTGGTTCAGTCACGAATCCATCACTGCCAGCACTTACATTTATTGGCACACCAGGTCCCGTTGCAGTTCTGTCATTATCCCCGGCGCGCAACCTCACACTCGAACAGTGGGTCAAACGTATCATTCCCACAGGTTGGGCACTGAACTACGAGAATGCACTGCGCCCTGTCCTGAATACCCGTATCGTCTCGGTATACACCAATGACCAGTGGACCAGAGTGCTCAACCGTTTGCTGGAAGAGCAATCAATCCAGGCGCAGGTGGACTGGAATCGTCATGCCATCACACTGCAGCGAAGGGGTCAATCCGCTCAGTTGACAACCTCTGCGTCGTTCACTGAAAACCGAACAACTCCTGCCCAAGCAGCTGGCATACCGAGAAATCCATTCAGCGGCCCGGATTCAGCCCAACCAGTAGCGCAGACAACTGTTAAATCTCCGGCCCCTGTAACGACAAAACCGGCACCGGTAGCGGTGAAACCACAGCCAGTCACAGGACAACCTATCGCACCTGTGATTCAGGGCAAAACCTGGACGGCACCGGCTGGTACAACTCTGCGAGAAATGCTGATGAAATGGGCACAGGACACACGCTGTGAATCTGGCGCTTCACCACACTGGACGGTTATATGGCCTGTCGCCGTGACGGATTATCGGCTTGATGCTCCGCTGACATTCCGCGGTTCATTTGAAACCATGCTCGGCCAAATGTTCGACCTTTACCGTACCGCACAGAAACCGCTTTATGCAGAAGCTTCCCGCATGCAGTGCGTGGTATCAGTCACAGATACTCCGGCAGGTCGATGATGGGCTGGGTCATACTGGCCATCGGCATGATATTTTTCCTTATCGCCGGTGATATAGATTCCCAACGCAATCAGAACAGTCGGACAGCTATACAAACACAGAGCGGCCAGTTTTATGCTTCCCAGTTCCTGACCATCGCTAATCGTGTTAATGACTGGCGTTACAAGACAGGTCAGAAGGACGGCTCCATCCCAACCGATCAACTGGGTCTTCCCTTCACCCCCGACAGCCGAATCCAGTACCGGTTACTTCAGAGCAGATTGTGGATCTGGATGCCGGAACAACCTGGGCTCGTTGATGCGTTACGGGCACAGAGTCGCGGTTCGGCACTTATCGGCACCATGAGAAGTGGTCAGCTAATCTGGCTTTCCGGTCTTGCCACCGGACTCACGGCACCACAGGGCGTTTCTGAAGGCGCCGTGGTTTACCTCAACTAATCCGGATTTTCCCCATGAAGAAAACCCTTTTGCGGCGCCTGCTGATGGCGTCCTGCTTTGCCATGCTCGCAGGCTGTACCTTCTCTGAAATCAATAAAATGCAGACGAAGGCTCAATCTGATGCCACGGTAGCCCGCGCGCAGGCGCAGCTGCCACGAACCCAACACCAACAACCACTGACCTGGACGGACCGGCAGTGGATTAACCCCAGCCCCATTCCTGTCGCCGTACGGGAAAGAAACCGCCAGGCTCCGTCCTGCAACATAACCCAGGCAAAAAAGAACATTACGCTGCAGGAACTGGCACAACGCATCACAGCTTTGTGCGGCACACCGGTGATCTTTACTCCTGATGCCATTGATATCAGCCAAAGTAGTGTCAGCACCGGCGTCACACGCCAGATGAGTGGCTCACTCCCGCCCCCCGATGACAATGGGAGGACACCACTGGCAAGCCTGGGTGGCGTAACCTCTCCGGCAACAAGCGGAACCAGCCAGCCACTGAATCTTACCGGATTGATGTGGCAGGGCGATCTGGGCGGGCTTCTGGATCTGATGGCCAGCCGTAGCGGTCTCTACTGGCGAATGGATAATGGCACCATCGTGTTTTACCTGATGGAAACCCGGACCTATTCGTTGGCCATGCTGAATACCAAAACGTCCAGCACGTCGAGCGTCAGTTCAGGAACGACCAGCAGTATGGGGGCCACCAGTGGCACTGATAACTCCGCATCCGGGGAATCCACCACCTCCCAGAGCACAACTACCGGTCAGGAATACGATCTGTATGCTGATCTGCGCAAAGCTGTTGAGTCCATGCTGACGCCAAATAAAGGCCGCTACTGGCTGTCCTCGTCCAGCTCATCACTGATTGTGACGGATACACCTTCAGTACAGGCTGCCGTGGCCCGTTACGTGAACGAGCAGAATCTCATCATGAACCGGCAGGTAGCGCTGAATGTTGAAGTACTGAGCGTCGGTAATTCACGAAATGAAGATTTCCGGATTGACTGGAACCTGGTCTACAAGTCACTTCATTCAGCTGGCGCAACGCTTAATAACGCTACCGGGGATCTCTCTGGCGGTATATCTGCCGGCGCGTCCATTCTTGATACCGCTACCGGTAATGCCGCGAAGTTTGCTGGCTCCAGCCTGCTGCTAAAAGCATTGTCTGAACAGGGTGATGTCAGCGTCGTCACCTCTCAGTCCAGCACCGTGACAAACCTGACGCCCGTGCCTATCCAGATGGCAGATCAGACGGTTTATGTGGCACAGTCGGCTACAACAACAACCACTGATGTTGGCGCCACCACAACTCTGACACCGGGGATGATCACTACAGGGTTCAACATGACCCTGCTGCCGTTAATTCAGGAAACAGGTAATGTTCAGCTGCAGGTGAACTTCAATCTGTCTGATCCACCTACTATTCGTAACTTCACGTCAAAAGACGGCAACTCCTATATAGAGATGCCATATACCAAACTGCGCTCCCTGAGCCAGAAGGCAAACCTCCGGGCCGGGCAGTCGCTGATCCTCACCGGCTTTGATCAGAACAATACCTCCGTCAATAAGTCCGGTACCTTCACGCCAGGGAACCCGCTCCTGGGCGGAGGTCAGTCAGGTAAAAACGAGCGAACCACTTTGGTCATAGTGATCACGCCAACGTTCCCGCAGAACTCTGGAGGCTGAAATGAATGATGAGGCTTACCTGTTTACAATTCGGGATGGAAAATCCCGCAGCCGTTACTGGCTGGCGGGAATGGACTGGGCACCAAAGGAAAGGCAGAAATTCCGGCTACAGTCATTTCACCTGAGAAAAGCACAGCCAGCCAGTACTGCAGGCATCGGTGTTAATACTTCCAGTGAACGAATAAATGGACGGGACAGGCAGCAACAGGTAGTTGGGGGCGGCCGATTGCCAGCCCGTCATCGCCGGCATCAGCTTTACTCACTGGCGCTCGCTTTTTGTGCCAGCACACGAAACGGATATGGTATTTACCGACTGAATAGTACTGATTTCGTGTTTCTGGCCAGCATCAATGGATTGCCTGCCGTCACCGCCGATAAAACGGGGGGCACAGACAAAATGCAAACGCTGCTGACACTGTTCCTGAGCATGAATGAACCGCCGTCAGAAGGATGGGAATGTCTGGCCACAGTGGACACCCCGCTTGAAGCAAACAGTCTCTTTACCGGACTATCTGCGCGTAGACGACAGCAATGCCGTGTACATGTTGATGGACTGCAAAGACAACGCTGGTTTTTGGCCTGCACGATATTGCTAATAGGTACAGGTGCCATTACCTGGTGGCAGGCTGCCACGCCACCAGAGGAGCCGACACTCACCGCCGAGGAAATCCAGGCCAGGGCGCGTGCGATGTTTGCCACCCAGGTAAAACCTCAATCCCTGCCTCACCCCTGGGCACATGAAGTTACGGCTACGGATCTTCTCAATGATTGTCAGAGACAGACCGATCCGGCGAAGTATGTTCTGGAAAGCTGGAAGCTGACATCCGGAACCTGTTCACCTGATGGGATAACACTTCTGTACCAGATTATGCCGGGCGGTACAGTAGAGGGATTCCTGGCCCGCGCCCGGGAAGTTTTCGGTGTCACACCTGTATTCAATCTGAAAGAGGGGGGGCGGGAAGCCAGGGTTACACTGGCCCCCCCTGACAGCCCACTCAAAGATGAAGCCGTGCCGAACAGCTCAGCGCAGTTCATCCGTATCCTCTCCTGGTTCCAGCGACAACAGGTCATGCTCAACATCACTGATGTAGCAGCACCTCCAGCCCTGCCTGGGGCAAACGGAGAGCCGCCTCCCGTGCAGGACTGGCAGGAATACGTGTTTAGTTTCTCCGCCCCTCTCCCCTCCATCATGTTATTCGACGGTCTGGATGAAACCGGTATCCGACTAACCCGAATCTCTTTCGAGCTGAATGGCAGTGCGTTCAGCTATACCACTGAAGGTAAAATTTATGCGTCAGCACAGTAACTTTCTGCGACAAGCGACATTCTGGCTCCTGCTGCCAGTATTGAGTCCATTACCCGTTCAGGCCTCTCAGTCAACTAACCAGCAGGTATCACAACCAGCCGAAGTGACAAAAGGACAGCTTGAGCAACTGCATATCCGAAACATCATCCTCCAGGCAGAAGTTCAGGGGGCGCAACTTCAGCGCCAGCTGGAGGAAAACCAAGCCGGTGCCGGTACCATCGCCCCCTCCCTTCCCGGAGCTATCGCCGGCGATACTTCACTGCCCGGCCAACCTGCACGCACAGTTCCCTCAAATAATCGCCCTGTCGTGCTGGAAATCAACGGTCGCGACCAAAAACTCCGCGCCACACTACAACTACCATCAGGACAGTCATTGGTTGTATCGCCGGGGAGCCGTATTCCTGGTCTGGAGAGCACAGTCAGGAGTATTACGCTTGCCGGTGTCACACTCAGCGATGGCACACTGCTTGCCTTCGGAGACTAACCATGAACGGTATTACTGCAGAATCTCTCCTGCTGTTTGATGACGGAGAAAAGAAAGAAATCCTTATCGACACCAACCAGCGAGGCGACCCTGGTGTACAAGCCGCGCTGATGGATTTAATGAACAAGCATCCAGGGATCAAACATCGTTTTGTCACTCTCTCGGACTTACGTGAAGCGAAAAAAAAACAGGCTGCTCAACCTCAGGCCAGCGATAAGGCTGGTTTGACGCTGGCAGATCTGGGTGGCGACAGCAGCCACAGCGAGCAACGGATCCTGAACTATTTCTCAGTGGCCAGAAAGCTCGGATCCTCAGATATTCACTTCCTGATTTCAGACTCGCTCTTCCAGGTCAAAATGCGGGTTCACGGCTATTTACATGTGGTGGATGAACGTCAGAGAGAGGAAGGAATGTCCCTCTGTGCCACCTGTATTCTCTCTATGTCGGATGTGTCAGAAACCAGTTTCTACCCACACCGTGAGCAGGATGCACGACTCTCTCCAGCCATGATGCGGAAAATAGGCCTGTTTGGTGCCCGCTACAGCCACCGTCCAACTGGCGATGGTCTGATTGCGGTAATGCGCCTTATCCCGGATGACGGCAATAACGTACCTGACTTTCTACAACTGGGGTATTTGCCCGAACAAATCAAGCTACTGATACGCATGATTGACCGCCCTGAAGGGAAAATCATTCTCTCGGGACCTACCGGTTCAGGTAAGTCCACTACGCTGCGTACCGCCTGTCGGGTATACCTCGATACCAACCCCGGGCAACACCTTCTGACCATTGAAGATCCGCTTGAGGGACAGGTCGTGGGTGCCGTTCAGACCCCGATCATCTGCGACAAATCTGATGAAGAAGCAGTACATATCGCCTGGGGAAAAGCCATCTCGTCAGCTTTGCGACTGGACCCTGACTCAATCATGATGCAGGAAATGCGCGACCTTATCTCGATGCTGGCCACCATTTATGCCGCCCAGACCGGACACCTGGTGATGACTACACTGCACACAAACTCTGCACTCGGTATCCCGGAACGCATGGTTACGCTCGGCATTAACGAAAATCTGCTGTGTGATGCCCAGTTATTGATTGGACTTATCAGCCAGCGCCTGGTACCCACGCTATGTCCTGAATGTCGTATATCCTGGCAGGATAAGGTCGCCAGCCTGACTGTCGAGGAAAAGGACTGGCTGGAGAAATACTGCAACATTGAAGGTATCTGTTCGACCGATAAGCTCTATTTCCACAACCCAGAGGGATGTGAAGCATGTACACAAGTGGTGGAGATAAACGGTCAGGTTCGCGGTAAAGTCGGTCAGGGGATCAGGGGGCGTACCGTCATTGCCGAGGTTATCGAGACCAATAACCGTCTTTTTAAGCTGCTGAAAACAGACGGAAAAGTCGCGGCGCGCCAATACTGGATAAATCACATGCAGGGGATCAGCCGTGTCCGGCACGTCCTGCATAAAATCAACGAAGGACTGGTCGACCCGCTGATGGCCAACCGTATCATTCCGCTCGATGAAGATGAACGTCTGGAGGTGGATGATGCGTGAAATGCACGTCCTGAAACGACTCCGATATACCCTGGTTCGCAAGACGTTCAGCGGTCGATACCGTGTTCAGTTCTATGATGCCCTGCGATTTCTGATTGAAAACCAGCAACAACTTAAGCCTTCACTGGAGAAAATGCGCAATGCATGGACAAACTTCGGCCAGAACTGGCATCCCTACGTTGAGCTGACGGATGACTGTGTTGATGCCTTAAGGGAAAACAGCGGGGAAAAAACGCTGGAGCGTACGCTCTCCCGATGGCTACCGGCCGCAGAAGCGTCCGTCATAAGCGCAGGCATACGCAGCGAGTCACTACCACGCGCGCTAAGATACGCCTGTGCTCTGACCAGCGCCGGTAAGCGTATTCGTGCTGCAGTATGGCAGATGGCCATCTATCCGATCGGCTTTGCCATCATGATGGCCAGCACCATTTATGTGCTGAATACTGAGTTACTTCCCACGTTGACAGAAATCAGCCCGCCAGAGAACTGGACCGGTGCACTCGGTTTTCTTTATGGTATCTCGCTGTATTTCAGTGAATATGGCGTAATAACTGCCATCGCTACTATCGCATCAACTATCTGGACTATCTGGTCACTCCCCCGCTGGCACCGCCCCGACAAACTTCGCCGTGCATTCGACGGTCTGATGCCATGGTCGGTTTATAAGGATATTCAGGGTGCAACTTTCCTGTTGAACATCGGTGCACTACTGCAGTCCGGCGTCAAAACTAAAGACGCGCTGGAGATTCTGCAGGAAACGGCATCCCCCTGGCTTGCTGTGCGTATCGAAGCAATTACCGAACACGTTCGTGAAGGTAAACATTTCGGACTGGCCCTGAAAGATTGCGGTTATGACTTTCCGTCGCAGGAAGCTGCCAACTTTCTCTCCCTTCTACAGGGGGACGGCGATGATGAAATCATAATTAACTACGGCCAGCGCTGGCTTGAACAAACTCTGGAGCGAGTAGCAAAACGTGCAGTCGTTATCCGCGGTCTCATGTTCCTGGCAATGATCCTGATGCTTTTGCTTCTGGTCCTTGTCGTTATGGATATCAATGCCCTTAACAGCTCGTCGGGCGCTTTTTAAACGAGGAAAAATCATGCAATTTAATTCTGAATCAACTTCTCAGACATACAAACCGGTTAAGACAGTGTTGCACCATCGAGGCTGGGGGTTTCTGGAACAGGGGAGTATTGCCCTGATCGTCCTGGTCGTCATCGGCCTTGTGCTGGCGGGATACTTCGCCCTCAAAAATAACGTCAACGTGGGTAAGGAATCATCGAATATTCAATCTCTCATCACCAGTACACAAAACCTGCTGAAAGGGGGAGATGGTTACACATTCACTTCCGGAGCCAAAATGATGGGCGCGCTTATCCAGATGAAAGTCCAGCCTAAAAGTATGACTGTACGGGGTACAGCCTCTTCCGGGACTGCCACACTTTACAATGGATGGGGTGGTGCAGTGACACTGTCACCTGTAACTGTATCTGGATTCTCAAACGGATTCTCATTGACCTACGAAATGGTTCCTCAGGATGCCTGCGTCTCGCTTGCCACACAGCTCAGCCGGGCCAAAATTGCTGATGCCATTACCGTCAACTCCACGGCACACAGTGATGGAATCGTGACAACCGAAGAAGCCAGCGCACAATGCACAGCTGACAATGGGAGTACCGGTACTAACAAGCTGATCTTCACGCTCAACAGCTAAGGAGACGATATGCGGAGGGAACGCATTCTCTCCTGCAACCTGGCAATGACTCTGCTCATTTTATCCTTTTCCCCAGGTCCATTGATGGCCAGTTCGAACTCCCCTCCTGATACGTATGATGCCTGCTTTAATAGTGCCGGTGCCCGATACCAGATAGAGCCACTGCTGCTTAAGGCAATGGCCAAAGGGGAGTCCTGGCTCCGTCCATGGGTCACAAACACTAACAGGGATAAAAAGGGTAATCCGGTCAGCACGGACTATGGGTTGATGCAGATAAATTCAACCCATGTGCCAAAGCTCATCCGAATGGGCATCATCCAGAGTGCAGAAGACCTGCTGAAACGACCCTGTCTGAATATTCAGATCGGAGCGTGGATACTGGCCCGCCACTTTCAGGTATGTGGTGTGACATGGAATTGCCTCGGGTCTTACAACGCCGGATTTCGTAAAGACAGGCACGAAACTCGCGAACAGTATGCCAACCGTATCTGGGGGTTCTATCTGGAACTGAAAGGACTTCGAGTCTGCCGGCAGGAGAAAGGAAAGCGAATATGCGAACCATCATAGTCACCAGCCTGGCAACAGCATGGAGCCTGCCGCTACTGCTGGGTTTTGCGCTCATTGGCAGAGGCCTGATGTGGAGAGTACTCGACTTTCTGGAAGATACCACTGCTCATGGTAAGGAGAGGAACTCGCTTTTAACTGGTGGGATTTGGCTTTTCGCCACGTTCAGTATGATCGCCGCCCTGTCACCGGCTCCAATTGCCGATCGGGCTGCAGCCATCATGATGATGGGCTTCCTGCTTCAGTCCGGTATCACCGACGCAGTCAGTGGATATTTGCCACGTACTTTCACAGCACGTCTGTTACTTGGAGGACTTATTTGGGGAGTAACAAAAGACGTTTCGATTGCAGGTGTATATACGCAATTGGTGGAAATCGCTGTGGTGGGTGGCCTGATGACGTTGCTGAGTGTCCTGATAAACCGGGGCGATCAGCGTCTTGGTCGGGGAGATTTATGGCTGATAACAGGTCTGACGGCCTGGATGGGGGGGAAAGATGCAGCACTGGCCACTCTGCTTGGTACTGCAGCCTTTATGCTCTGGCTGCTAACCTGGCATTTGTCCGGAAAAAAAGAGGGGCCGCTTGGCCCCTGGCTGTGTCTTAGCGGGAGTCTCTTCCAGCTATCCAATCTGTATCAACCCGTATGGATATCAATCTTATGAAAAAGCACGATCGTGGCTGGGCGAATCTTGATGTTGCTCTGGCGCTCATAGTTGTGATGGCAATGACCGTCTTTGGACTCACTAAATATAAAGACTGGCAGCAGGAGAAAAACTGGCAGGTTGAAGCATCCCATATCAGTACATACGCAGCTGCTGCACGGGGATACGTCGGTCGTAACTACGCCACTCTGTTAAGCGCAACCAGTACCACCGCGCCGACAGTGATAACTACGGCCATGCTTAAAAACACGGGTTTCCTGCCGTCCGGTTTCACCGAAACAAACAGTCAGGGCCAGCGTTTGAACACTTATCTGGTCAGGAATGGGCAAAACACGGAGTTACTACAGGGCATGGTAGTATCCAGCGGTGGCAGTGTATACCCGGACAAGGCATTGAGGCTGATATCAAGGGATATTAAAACCGGTTTCGGGGGCTACATTGATGATGGTAAAACCGCCACAGGTGCCCTGCGTACCTGGAAAATCCTGCTGAGCAGTTACGGTGCCACCTCTGGTAATGGACATATTGCAGTACTCCTCTCAACAGATGAGCTGTCTGGCGCGCAGGAGGACAATGACAGGCTGTACCGTTTTCAGGTAAATGGCCGCCCCGATCTGAATAAAATGCACACTGCTATCGACATGGGTGGTAACAACCTGAACAGTGTCGGCACTATTAATGGTCAGACTGGGACATTTAGCGGAAACGTCAGTGGGTCAAACGGTATTTTTACCAGTAATGTCAGCGGTGCAAACGGTAGTTTCACCCAAAACATTACAGCCGGAGCACAGGTAAAAGGAGCAACGGTCCGTGCCGACAGCGACATTAGTGCCGGACGCAATATTACGGCAACTAACGAGGTTTCTGGGGCCACAGTCAAGGCAACAGGCAACTTGTCAGCAGGTGGGGTTTTGCAGTTGGATCGGATCAACGTTGCAGGCATCGCTTGTTACCCGAATGGGCAGATAAGCCGCGATGCCAATGGCGGCGTACTTTCCTGTCAATCCGGTGTGTGGAGCGGTGGCGGCAAAGTTAGTATTCAAGGTTGTGCCTGGTTCGAGTCGCCAGTGGCGTACAACTATTTTGCAGGTGGTGCTGGCGGTGATGTAACGTACAAACCTGTGATTTGTCCTGCTGGCTATGTAATGACCGGCACGCGAATGTTCGGCGTATCTAAGAGCGTTGACGATGAGCATGTCGATGCGTATTGCTGTCCATTTAGCTAACTGTCAATCCGGCGTGTGGAAATCAGCCCGTTCAGATATAGAGAGTTTCGTTGTTATTGGTGCCAGTGGCTGCAATAAAACCTACTCATATGCTGCATGTCCGGCTGGTAATCGGTTGTTATCTGGCGGATATAACCTGACCTATTTCTCAGGCAATGCCAGTAATGCCTACAACGCCCCTGACGGCAGTTATCCCGATGTAGCTAATAACAGATGGGTAGTCACAGGGGCTGGTTCAAATAACAACTGTTTTGCAGCTTATGCAATGTGCGCAAGGTAACTGTCAATCCGGTGTGTGGGCTAATTCTGGGGAAAAAAAAATACAGCGTTACACATGGTCAGTAAATTCAGGGAATAACTACGGCGATATTTGCCAGACTTCCTTGAATTCGAGCGGGTTAACGGCACAAGGTTGGATCGCCACTGGATCTGATGCTTGTACAGAAGATAACCAGACTTGCACTATAGACAACGTTAGATGTTTTGCAGTCAGACTGAATTAATTAATCTGTCAATCCGGCGTGTGGCGCGGTGCTGGAAAGATAAACAATTCCGCTTGTCAGTGGATAGTTTCACCTGATGCGTGGGTAAATCCAGGACAGCGACAGTTTTATAAAACTGCTTTATGTCCTGTGGGATTTGTTCAAACAGGAAGTCGATTCATGTTATGGCCTAAAGCCTTAGATGATGAGCATGTTGATGTGTATTGCTGCCCATTTAGCTAACCTGTCAATCCGGCGTGTGGAAAAGCGGAGATATGATTGTGCAATTAGGCAAGAACGGCTGGTCATGTAATCCCCGAACTGGTCTTATCGAACAATGGGGACAGGGCGGCGCTCTTGGTAATGATGGCTCGCGTTATGAATCATTTCCGCACTATATGACCGCCGCATTTAGTGCAACTGTTACCGCAATTAATATGCCGAAAAACGGTGTACGCGGAGGTGATATGGGTGCTTACAATTTATCGAGTTCCGGCATGCTAGTGACTAACGACGATTATCCAGTTGAAGGTTACTACTGGAGAGTAATCGGTTACACACCTACGTGCTGAATTTACCTGTCAATCCGGCGTGTGGGCAAAACCCTCTTACAGAATCCCATGCAGGGATACACGAACAGGCCAGCCGATTAGAAATGCCAATATTAAGGCCACTGGTTCTGGGCGTGGCGACCCACTTGCTGATGATATCTATGTGTCATGTGATAGTGAGGGATTTATGTCCGTGATAATGGGTATAGGGTATTGATTTTATAGCGCATATAACTACTTTTTGGCTGTTTACATTACTGGAAACGAAACACGCTGAACGTGCCGTAATCGCAACCGTAGCTCATCATTCCATTCGATGCGATTGTGAACGTAGAGCCATTCGGAACGTCAAAAACAATGCTACCACTTTTACCCCACTGTGAGTTTCCGTCTACCGAATTTGCGACGGTGTAGCCGCCAACTGAGGCTGTCAGTGAAAACGTATTTGCACAGTTATCTGAGTTACCAAAGTTGATTTTTTGGGGGGGAGGATTGCCTCCCCAGGCATAGATTTTAAACTGTTTTCCAGTTGTGTTGCTGCTACTAAAAACGCCTTTAAACGCTCCGAGAGAGGTGTAAATGCCATCAGATGGAGAGGGGGAACGCCAGGCACCGGATTGACAGGATTATTGCATTTTTCTCTGAAGGCTTTATTTTCTTCACCTTTTTAGGAGTAATGATGTCTTCCGTTGCGCGTATTAGAAAAATGCCCCTCAGTCGTGGCCTCGATAAATATTACGAATCAGTATCCGTTCATAAAAAGGGTCACCTTCAGGAGTTTTACCGAACCAACGTCATTAAGCGCCACCCACTGGCCAGCAGGAATATGGACGAAATCACCACGGTTGATATTGCCGCCTACCGTGATGAAAGACTGACCCAGCGCAACCCCAGGACGGGGAACCCTATCACCGGTAATACAGTAAGACTTGAGCTGGCGCTATTGTCATCGCTTTTCGGTATTGCACGTGTGGAATGGGGAACCTGCCGTAGCAATCCGGTCGAATTAGTGCGTAAACCAAAAGTATCAAAAGGTCGTGATCGCCGCCTGACATCCACTGAAGAGCGCAGACTGTCCCGGTATTTCCGCGAGCGAAACTTAATGCTGTATATAATCTTTCATCTCGCGCTGGAAACGGCCATGCGTCAGGGTGAAATCCTTAACCTGAAATGGGAATATATTGACCTGCAGCATGGCGTAGCACACCTGCCAGACACCAAGAATGGGTCATCGCGTGACGTCCCCCTCTCACGTAAGGCACGCAATCTACTTCAGATGATGCCGGCCCTGCTCAAAGGTAAAGTATTTTCATATACGTCATCCGGTTTCAAAAGCGCCTGGCGGCTCGCCCTCAAGGCCCTCACGATCGAAAATCTGCATTTTCATGATCTTCGACACGAGGCCATCAGTCGCTTTTTCGAGCTCGGTACACTGAACGTTATGGAAGTCGCTGCCATTTCGGGTCATCGGTCGATGAATATGCTTAAACGCTACACCCATCTGAGAGCCTACCAACTGGTCAGCAAGCTGGACGCGCGACGGCGCCAGACTCAAAAGATTGCCCCCTACTTCGTACCCTATCCCGCACTGGTAGAACAGGATTGCGGAAGTACTGGTGACATAAGAGTGATGCTATGCGACTTTGAAAACTTAATGGTGTCGGCGCCGACCCGCGAACTTGCTCTGACCCGCGCCAGCGAACTGCTACTGCGCACTCTGGCACTTGCAGCCCAGCGCGGCGAACGAGTCCCTGCACCAGGGGAACTCCCCATCAAGACAAACGACCACATCATGATTTGTCCGCTTAACCCCGCCCAGGCTCTCTCGGCCCGGGCGTAACCTTTATCCTGGAGGGACTGTGTATCTGATTATCCTTTCAGCAGTACCACTGACATTACTGCTGTATTGCCCGGTAATGACAATCGTTAGTGCCGTGACGCCCTGGAAAGGGTTTCGTGCGGCCTCGGTTCGTCACCGAAAGAAGCATTACACTACCCTGCACCTTTCGACATTTGACCGGGTTGGTCATCTTAATCTTCGTCGTGCAGCGCGCTTTCACCGTAGTTTTCTTGCCACGTTGCAACTGACGTTACAAAGGAACAGCGCCCCCGTGTACTTCACATCCCATTTGATGCGCCCGGCACACATGAAAAGCATGACCGTACTGATGGGAAAAATGGACGATACACACCGCTGGCGCTGCGCCACAGTCTCAATTCCTGCTGTCGTCAGAAATGGGATACGCCTGCAAACATTGATACAGGAGTGGCGCTGGATAACCGTACCTGAAACCGGCGTGCTTGTGCTTATTCGACCGCGCCGGAATGTGCGTTAAAACCAAGCGCACTAACGCAATCAGAATGCACACGCAAACGCAGTCGATCTACACGATCGAATTAACTCGTTATACATGCGCGACACGATTAATTATTCTTTAACTCACTGAACCGCAAGATGTAATTTTACTTAAGGGGGCCACGTGGCAAACAGTCTTACCGCGATTTTCACCTCGCTTCTGGCGCTCCCCGACCTTGATCGGAATAGGATTGCAGAACTGCTTCAGCGCAATGAAAAGAAGCCTATGCAGACCACATCACTCCGAATGAGGCCCGGCACCCGCCAGTTGATTGATGAGTTGTCAGGCAAGATTGGGATATCTCAATCGGAGCTACTGAATCTGGTTATAGAAGGTTCTCTGCGCGATATTTTCCTGCCGTTCAGCAATACCGCGCTTAGTATCATCGATCGCTTTGAAGTGCTGATGCAGGCACATGAGCTTAACCCGACTGATATCGCAGAGTTGCTTTCATCATGGAATGTTCGGGTGAGCGTACTGCAGGACAGGGAACGAACGATGGACTATCTGTCCACTCCGCTCCTGCAGGCGCTCGCTCAGTGGTTTTTCGTTTCACCGGACTGGTTGTTAGGCAGGAATGTTCCAACGGTCGACACCACCCTGGTTCAACATCAATGGCCACAAACGGAAGATGCCTTACGGAAGATGATAATTCCTTCAGATGAGAATAATAATGACAGCGTTATTTTCTGGACGACCGAAAATACAGGTGAGGATGAATATCAGGAACGAACCGGCATATTAATTAAGAAGAAAATTGCTTCATCGCAGCTGACATATTTCCCGGTGTTATCCATTATTCCGCTCGTTCTGGACAAAGAGCAAAAATACTGGAAAGAACGCCTCCTCAGGGAACATGCCGCAACAGGCACTCTGCGCACCGTCACGGTCAGCAAGGGACTATCCACAGCGCTTGAACAAGGAATAACGCTACCCGCACTTATATTCAGACAGCTTTAAACCACGCAGAAATATTGAATTAAAAAAGAAAAAGAAATTTTTGATGCTGCCGCATCAGGACTTTCTTTTGCCCAAAATCCAGACCTGACTACAGGAAATTTAATGATGAAAAAGACTTACATTGCAAAAACACTGATTTCTTCCGCCGTCATGATGACTTTTCATGCAGGTGCAGCAACCTCCTACATGGAAGCCCGCAGCGATGCCATGGGGGGCACCGGCGTGGCCTCTGCACACTACGGCACTGCCGCCTTATCCAATCCGGCACTCCTGACGAAGTTTGGCGCGAATGATGACTTCAGTCTGGTGCTGCCGTCTGTGGGTGTCCAGGTGGCAGACCCCGATAAGGCCATTGATACTGCCGATGACGTGAAAGATCTGTGGAACAATTTTGACAATGCTGTCGACAGCCAAAGCGGTGTTAGCGAAAGCGCTGCCGCGTTACGCAATAAGCTGGAAGATTTGAAAGATGTGAAGGCAAATGGGCAGGTCGGGGCATCTGTTATTGCCACCACCCCGAATAAAGTACTCCCATTTGCTGTTGTCGTGAAATCATGGGGCACCGTTTCCGTAAACGGCACGGTCAGCGACCACGATCTGCAGTATCTCGACAAAATCGCCAGCGGGGCCATACCAGCAGATGCGGTAGACAAAGATGCACTAACGTCCCGTGCCTATGGTCGGGCGGCCGTTATCACCGACGTAGGTGTAGCTATGGCGCATGAATTTGAAACGGCAGGACACAGTTGGTCCCTGGGCATTACGCCCAAGTATCAGCGAATCGATCTTTTCAATTACAGCGCAACGGTAAACGACTTCGACAAAAATGACGTGAACTCAGACGATTACCGCAACACCAAAACCGGATTTAACGCCGACATAGGTCTGGCCACAAACCTCGGAGATAACTGGATGCTGGGTCTGGCGGTACAGAACATCATTGCCTGCAGTGTTGACACTAAAGAAGTGAACGGCGAGAAAGAAACGTTCAAAGTGAAACCTCAGGCCACTGCTGGCGTCGCCTGGAGCAACAACATCCTGACCACCGCACTCGATGTGGATCTGACCGAAGCCAGCCGTTTTGAGCGAGATGACAAACGCCAGTTCGCCAGTGTAGGGGCTGAGCTGAACGCCTGGAGCTGGATGCAGGTCCGTGCTGGCTATCGCCAGAACATGGTCTCCAGCGAGGGTAACGCCTTCACCGCTGGTCTGGGCTTCTCTCCGTTTGATGTTGTACATCTGGACCTTACCGGTATAGCCGGAACTGATCGTACCTACGGCGCTGTTGCGCAGTTGCAGTTCACGTTCTGATAATCACTGGGAAGCCCGCAATGGGCTTCCTCTGCCGTTTACTTCCGATCAATATTTCTACCGTCTGCAAAACTCCGTCGCCCTGAATCTTCTGGCCTTAACCTCAGTCGCCCTCCCGGCAAGGTAACTACTATGAACTACTTAATTCTTCCCGGCGTGCTGGCTATCTCCCTTCTTGCCGGCTGCCAGCCTTGGAGTCCACCATCGACACCTCCAGCTTCAGTATCTCCCGACCGCTACGGTGCAGCATCATCTGTCGCCGTTGCCCGTCACACGCAATATCAGATGTGGAATAACGGTCTTTGGTCCGGTTCGAAAAATGCGCCATCTCCCATGGAAATAATACGTACTAACAGTGCTGAGGTTTCCTTCGACTGGGAAGGTGATGCTGTGGAGTTACTGGCTGAACTGGCGCGTGCACGAGCCCTGCAATTCAACTACAGCGGCGTGCGTCTGCCCCTACCCGTAACGCTACACGTTCGGGGTATGACGTTCAGCAACGTGCTGCGCGTGATTGAAGCGCAGACAGCATGGCGAGCTACCCTGAATCAGTATCCGGGACTGCTCCAGCTCAACTTCATGCAACCGGAGACCAGTAAGAAATGAAAGGCTTTCTCTTATTACTTTTCCCTGTACTGCTCCTGACCGGTTGTGCCACCGATCGTCCTGCGTCACCAACAGATGCGAGTGTGTCTCCACCAGATATGCAGGCCTGGCTCAATCCGGAGCGACAGAGACCTGACAGTATTTCCGAAACTCGCTGGCAGATGCTTACTGATGCTGGCAGAACACTGGGATTTCGAGGGGGTAAATCTCAGCGGGCGTGGGAGTTGACCCAGGCGCTAAATGCCCGAGAGTCAACCCTCAACGCCCTTTACGATTTCCGGCCGCTTATCAGCCCTGAGGGCTGGCTGCCGCCGGTTATCGATGAAGCGCAGGACGTTGCACGCATCACTCCTGATCAAATCCGCACCGCCTCAAAGGTCTGGACCATTATCCGACCGGAGAGATTTGTCAGTAACCCGCCCAGTTGGCGCAGTTGGTTACTTCGCGGGCTGGCCACCACGGCAACCCCGGGCACAGAAGGGCTGGTCGTACCGGAAGACAGCTCTCAGAGAAAGGTATGGGAAGACGCGCTGAAAAAAGGCTGGCAGGAAGGTCGCGAAAATGCCGATCTGACCCTTGAAGCCAGTATGAATCAGCTCACCCGTGATTATCGGGGCATGATGCTTTACTCCCTGCTCTGGCGTCGGGGAATGATTTCCCGACCGGAAGTTACCGAACAACAGCAGACTGTGACCGGCAGTGGGCAGAAACTCATTACTGGCGATCGCGTACGCCGACTCAAATCACATGCGTCGTTTGAGCTCCAGAAGTCCCGCTGGCGCCCGTCTGTTACCATTCAGTGAGGAGTTTTCTCGTGAACACATCTGTTATCCCGGATAAGTTCGGGATTTTTCCATTTAGTGGTGCCTTCACAGCCGACGAGTTCAGGGCATTTTTTGCCTGGTGCTCAGCACAAGCTGTAAGTGACGTGGACCTGGTCGGTGGATCTCCCGTTTCCGTTAGCCGTTACGGTCGGCGTGAGAGAGTCTCCGACACCGTACTGCCGAATACCATGCTGGGAAATATGCTTGATGACCTGCTGGGACCAGAAGTGCGCCCTAGAGTGCAGGGTGGTAAACCGTCGGACAGAGCCATCCAGATCGACGGCGACATGCACGGGCGTTATGGCCTGAAACGGGGTGAACGCGTGCGACTGCGCGCGCACATTATTCAGGGAACCTCTGCCCGGGAAGAAAAGGCATTATCCGTCACTCTGCGCGTGATCCCACACATCATTCCCGACTTTCTGAAGATGGGTATAGAGCCTGATCTGGCAGCCTCCATGTTGCCAAAAACCGGGCTGGGTCTCATCTGCGGCGAAACAGGTTCCGGAAAATCAACACTTCAGGCGGCGTTGTATCGACACTGTCAGAACACTCAACCTGACCGCAAGATTGTGACCTACGAAGATCCGGTTGAGTACATTCTTGGCCGTCCCGATGACCTTTTGCCACCGCATCAGGCTCAGGTAGGCCGTGACGTGGCAAGTTTTGCAGATGGGCTTCGCTCCGCCATGCGCCGTAACCCGGAGATCATCGGTATCGGGGAGATCCGTGATACTGAAACAGCAGAAGCCTCTGTTCAGGCCGGGGAAAGCGGACACATGACTATCGGGACTCTGCACTCAAAGTCACCGGGTGAAACCCTGAACCGATTACTTGGTTTGTTCCCGCCTCAGATTCGAGACGCGCGCGCGTGGGAGCTTCTTGGTATGTTGCGTTTCATCGCAGTCCAGGTACTTGTCAAAACAACTGATGGCAAACGTCGTGCCCTTCGGGAATACATCGTATTCGACGATGACTTACGCGACGCGCTTCAGAATATCCCGTCAGAAAAGTGGCCGGCGCACATCGACACCATTCTGAGGATGGAAAAGCGGCGTATTGTCGATCAGGTGCGGGAAGGTTTCGTAACAGGTGACATAGACAGAGATGAAGCGGCGCTCTATCTGTCAGGTAAGGAACTAACGCAATGAAACGAGAAGGGTTCTGGCGTTATGCCACTCCGCCGGTCAGCTTTTTTGGTATTCCGCTGCCGTTCCTGCTGCTGTATCTGGTTTGGTTTCGCTGGCCATCCATGAACACGCTGTATATCTGTTCCGCCATTCTGGGATTCTTTGTTGCACTGAATTTCTTTGGCTGGAGTATACGAGCCATCTGCCTGCGCGTGGTTAGTACCTTCAGAGGAAAGATTGCCTCCGGTCGTCCCTGGTGGTACCGACATTTCATTGAAAAGCCGAGAGACTGGACCGGGTTGTGAAGTTGTTAGGAATATAAAAACGAATATAGTGAGGAAAATTATGATAATTAACCTGTGTAAAAAAACAATGTCGCTCATCGACAAAAAAAGATATGAGCTATTTAATCGCACTCAATACCCCGCAAACCGAGAAGAAATGGTTAAACTGGTAATTCAGAAAGGTTTAGAAAGCCTTACCCTGGAAAGTTTAGATGGAATGATAAACATATCAGGTTTACACCACCCCGGAGTTTTCTTCTATAATAAGCTTGACGTTGAATTGCGTGGAATACTCTGGAGACCTGATCCGAATGAATGTGCATCCATACTGAAAGAGATGGCTCCTTGTTTTGTTGCAGTTTTTGGGAAACCGGGTTCCGGCGTCACAACTTTGATTAACGAGATAGCAACTCTTTCAGACCAAGGATTGATGGTCTGTGATGGAAAACCAAATAATATAAACATATCTATAGGCGTAAATGCTTTTCTCAATAAAAGAAGTGTACTGACAGCTGTGACAGCCATTGGAATTAATGATGTTATTGCTGAATTATCTCATCATTCACTTTTTATTATGCCGGACGGCAAAAAGATCATATAAACATCTCATTAAGTAACCCTGTAAAACACAAAATCAAAGATATTTATTTTCACCAGACTTCTATTGGATGATGTGATTATGTCTTTAATTCATCTTTATGGGTTTGTATCCCTGGGATTTATATCTCTTTTAATTCTGTCATTTATGCAGTCAAAAAATCTTTTAAATATGAAGTTGAACCATCATAAGTCAATATCAGAAATATCAGCAGCAACTGCATCTGAGACGAATGCTTGCGTTTTCTGTCACTGCTTCTGCCCACCGGATATGCCTTTCCGGATTATCTCTGCGACTGAATGAACCCCTTACCGTAACGCATCTTCCCGCGTTATCCCATTCGCCTCCGCCCTGGAGCAAGGTCATGAAAAAGAATCACCGCGTATGGCTTGCCGTGCCTCATGAAGAGAAGGATGAAGCCATCAATGCCCACCCACGTTTCAGCAATGGTCAGAAAGCCCTTGAATGGGACAATGAACACCGGCTCTGGTATGCCCAACCAGGTGCCGAGCTGAGCAGGTTCGAACGATGGATGCCCCGGCCACACGAACTGTCGATGAATGCAGATGATCCGGTAACAGAGTTTGCACAAAAACTCGAAGAAGCAGGGCTGATTGTTAAAGGGGTGCCCGTGATGGATGGCAGCCTTCAGCGTGTACCGACAAAACAGGACAAAAAGGGTTCCAAAAGCGGAGCTTACAAAGCATACCTGGATGGGCGCCCTGCCGGATGGTACCGCGATTATCGCAGCGCCGACGCAAAACCAACGCAGTGGGTGTTTTCAGGTGGTGGCGAGATGGACCCGCTTGCGCGCCTTCATCTCCGGGCTCACGCCCAGCAAACCCGTGAAGACAATGCGCGTGCTCTTGAGCAGCAGTATAAACGTCAGGCGGAATATGCCGCCCGATACGTTGACCGGTACCCACAGGCTACATCAAACGCCTACCTGACCCGCAAGGGAGTAGAGGCCGCTCCGGGTATAAGAATCAACGATAAGCAAGAGCTTGTTATCCCCTTCAGCAACGCGCATGGCGACATTCGCTCTTACCAGCGTATTCCTCTTACCGGTGGGAAAGACGCCCGGATTCTTAAAGACAGTGAAAAAACAGGTAACTGGTTTGCTCTGGGGACCCCGCAGAATGGCCAGCCGCTGCTGTTTGCTGAAGGATATGCAACAGCAGCCTCCATACATGAGGCATCAGGTCTGCCGGTACTGATGACTATTGATGCAGGAAACATGATTGCCGTTGGTCAGAACGCCCGTGCCGTCTGGCCTGACAGTCAGTTTATCTTCTGCGCAGACAACGACCATCAGTTAAAAAACCCGTTGACTGGTGAGCCTGAGAATAAAGGCATCCTAAGTGCCACCAGGGCCGCCGAACTGACGAACGGTGAAGTAATAGCCCCAGCATTTACACCGGCAGAGCTTGAACAAAACCTTACTGACTTCAACGATTTGATCCTCAGTAGAGGAAAAGACCTCGCCAGGCATCTCATCAATGTTCAGCTTCACGCTATGGGGATAGAAACCCCATTCAACACAAACTCACAAACCCGTAACGCCTTTGTAGAAGGCGGTCTTGTCTTCACCCCTGTTCAGGAAACTGCTATGGATAATCATGAATCTCCGGATATCGCACATATATCCGATAATGACATCGTCCGTGAACATACCGTTAGTAAGTTGGCCGAGGCCACTGCAGCAGAAAAACCAGCGACGGAGGCACCAGCGCAGCCTCCAGAAAACCAGACATCACAGAAAGTCGGGCGTGAAACGATAACATTGTTTCATGGTTCACCTGCCACCTTCAGTGCCATTGATTCTGAAAAAATAGGATTAGGTCAAAATCTGGTGGGGAAAGGTTTTTATACTGACACGTCTATTTTAGGCGTGCAGTATGTGATGGAGGAAATAAATCATAAGGACTTTCACATATATGAATTAGAGATCCCTTCTAAATCTGTTGTTTTAGATCGTTGGGATAATTCCACATTAACAGATGAACTACGGGAACGAATCAGAGAAGCTGGAAAATCGGGGCATCAGCAACTCAATGAAAGCGAAAATGTTTCTCGCTCAGAGATCGGAAATAAACTCGCTGACAGCAAGGCGATAGATGACACCTTTCTTAACTTCGCCAGCAGCCCTCAGGGGATGAGCATTCTGAAAGAGGCAGGCGTTGATGCATTAAAAGACAATAGTTATGTCGCTATTATCAATACGGATTTAATTGATAATATTCGTTTGCGCTCTGCAGGTGGAAATATAAAAGCAGAAATGACGCAATATATAGACAAGGCATTAAGTAACGTTGCTCAGGATGCTTCGAGATTGTCAGAGATATTGCAAAAGGAACAGAATATTTCAATACATTATGAAGCCATCCGTTCTGAACTAATAAATCTGACAGTGGCTCAAAACCGGCCCGATGAAGCTGAAAGGTTGACGGCTCTACTTACACATACATTCGTTGAAACTATTGATAGTCCCCCTGATAGAAAAACAAATATTACCCCCTTAAACCGACTATATGCGGAGGCAATAAGAAGCCTTGACCTGAATCATGATAATAGCGCTGCGCCACTGGGCCGCATTATTGATAGTGCTGTCGTAAACATAAACCCTGACCAGAAATTCGTTGCAGAACCCAATAAACCAGAGCCGGCAACTCCTGCCAACGAACAGAATCCCGCGCCGACTGAGCCGGAACAACCTCAACCTGCAGATGTACACGATGAGCCATCCCCCATGCCCCCAATAGAAGCTGACGTTTTAATTCCTGATACGCAGAACAACCCTGATGGGACGCTCGGGACATCTCCCGATGATTCCAGTCAGAGTAGCCAGAGCGTCGTCGAAGCAGGGTCGCATACACCGTTACCTGACCTGGATGATTATGCAGACATACGCGCGCAAATGGACGACCCACAGTTTGGTGAATGGATGCACAGTCAGTCTGATGACTTACCCCCTATGCCTGCTCAGGAACAACTTACAGCCCATGAACGGCAGGAAACGGATAAACAGGCTGTAAAACCTGAGGCGGCGTTACATGATAAAAACGCGGAGCCCCCGGCACCGATCTCGTCTGAATTGCCAATCCCTCCACAGTCCCCTGGAGTACCATCAACCGGGAAAAAACAGGAACAAACTCAGACAGCCGATGCAGAGGCAGACATTCCAGAGCCGAAACCGAACTGGGCGAAAACGGCAGAGAATGAGGTGAATGAAGCGGATGGACTTGTCTATGGGCCTCGTAGACCGGAACCGCTGCAACGTGAAGATCTGGATAAAATCATCAAAGCCCTGTCAACGGAAGAGCAGCGCGACAACACGGTGCTCTACCGCCTCGACGGGGAAGATGCCTTTCGCGATCTCGGCAACCGCCTCGAAATGTGTAACGGTGCAAGTCAGGACAAACGAAGGGTACTCGCCGCGCTGGCGGTTGCATCACGTTTTTACGGCGGCGTGGTGGAGCTAACCGGCAGTACGGAGTTTAAAGAGCAGGCTATGCGTCTTATTATCGAAAATGACCTCGATATCCGCATGAAGTTGCCTGCGCAGCGCGCGCAACTTGAGGCACTTCGGCAACAGATGGGGACGACCAGTGATTCAATCACAACGCATATACCTACGCCGGATCTGAATCGGCAGACACCATCACCTGATGCCGCACCGCCACTGTCATCGGCAACAGCCGCACCTGAAGCTGTTTCCTCTAACGCGCCTGGCACACCAACACCCCCTGCATCACCAAACCCGGTATCACAGGCACAAGAACCCGGCACGCCTCAGCCTGCGTTTTCAACCTCTACTGAGGCTGTCGCGTCAAAGGCTGCCGACAGTATCCGGGTCCCGGAAATGCCCGCTGAGCCAGCGCCCTCCACACTGAAACCAGGGCAGAGCATCACGGCGGTATTGAAAAACTTTGGCGAGGCGACCTACGAAAATAAAGAGCAAAAGGGTGGGAGCTTCTTTATCGAGCTACAGAACCGTGGAGGGAGTCATACCTACTGGGGGCAGGATTTAAGAGAACTTATAGAAAACCACAAAACCGGTGATGTGGTTACACTGACGCTTAACTCCCGTGACAGCTGGCATGTACCAGGAGAGGAAAATGGACGCGTAAAAAATAACTGGTCATTGACGTCCGCTTCGACTGGCCTTGCCGTGGCGCACGATCGGCCAGAGCAGGGGCAACCCCTGCAAGTTTTTCCGGTCGATACGTTTGGCCGTCTCACTCAGCAAATCCGTCAGGCCTGGCCCGAGTACACCACAGACCTGAAGCTGCCACCTCGCCTGGAAGAACGTCAGTTTTATCTGGGTGAAGACAGACACCCGGTGAAGTCACCGGTAGCTGCAGCAAGCATTTTGCCACCATCCACAGACGCCCCGGACAGGTTGATACCCGTTATGGCCTCTATGGACACACAGTCAAACCAGTTAGACCTGCTGCTTGTACAGTCAGCGGGGGAACATCTGCAGGGTATGGTGCGACTGGATGGCACACTGTATCCGGCACTGGCCACACCAACCACCGACAATAGTCAGTTGGTTATCAATGCAATCACCGACGACGGTCCCCGCTTTGCGGGTTACGGACAGGCGGTGAATTTCGAACCCGACGGCACTACCCGTGCCGCTCCTCAGTTGATGACGTTCCACCTGAAAGGTCGGGAAGAGGACACACCGCTTCCCGCCCGACTCTACACACCGGAAAAACAGGCAGACACCCTGTTCCAGCGTCTTGGTTTTGAACAGACCTGGAAACAATGGGATGACGCACGAAAGCCGGAGGGCAGACAGGAAAAAACGCTTCATCAGGAACACTCCCACAGCCCCGGCCGCTAAGCCGATAAGGAGAGAGAATGCGATATCAAATGCTTAAAGCCGGACTCTTGTCCGGCTTCATGCTTGTATCTACCGCCGCTACGGCGGCGACCTGCCGAGCAGGAAGTGCCGCTGAAGCGGGTAGTCAGGCTGGTTATGAGCGGGCCAGGGCGGCCGCAACAGCCTGGGAACAGCGCGAAAGCAATGTCTCATCCTCCCTGCAGTCCTGTCTGTCCCGTATCAAGAGCGTCAAAGTGAGCCTGCCGCAATTCCCCGGGCTCGATGAAATCATTTCTCAACTGGAAAATAAGGTCTGCGAAGCTGCCCTTGATAAGGTCAACGAACAGATTCCAGACAATATCGATCCCTGGAAAAACTTCAACTCCCGAAACCTATGACAAAACTGACTCAACCGGCCCCCCCTGCAAAGGGGCGGGCCTCCTCCGCTACGGAGGATCCGCTGAACGACGCCGTAAAAATGATGATCACGGCAGAAAAGCGCCAAAAAATGGCACCAGAGCTGATGAAGAGTAATCTCCGACTGGGGACTGGCCTACTTATCAGCATAATACTCAACGCCGGTTTAACCTGGGCTCTGATACAACAGCCACGGGATTACTTTGCCACCGACAGCGGACGCCTGGTTCGCCTGGCTCCCACATCCGAACCGGCATGGAGCCAGGACGATGCAATCGCCTTTGGCAGCAAGGCTCTGATGCGAGCCTTTAACCTGGACTTCGTTCACTATCGTGAGCAGGTATCTTCCACGGCCTCGCTGTTCTCTGAAGAAGGGCACGCCAGTTACATCCAGGCGCTTACTAACTCCAATATCTATGATGCCCTGAAGCGTGAACGTATGAACCTTACCGGCTCCGTTGGGGCTGGTGTCGTCATCCGGCGTGGACGCCTGTCTGACGGAACCTGGTTCTGGACTATGCAATATCCGGTACGTCTGCGTCTGGTTGGTCAGACAACCAGCAAGCCCGAACAGCCGTTTGTTTTCGAAATCACCATCCAGCGCGTAGATCCACGACAGAAACCTGTCGGGATGGAAATCCGCCAGATGATCTCACGCAACGCCCCCCGCAACCTCTGAGGCTCCCGCCATGAAACTTCGTTATCTCATGACCACCCTACTGCTGTGTGGTCCGGCTCTCGCAGCCGCTGCTGACAATACTGGCTGGCAGAACGCCAGGACACCTGGCGCAACAAGTGCAGCTCCAGCCCAGCAAGGTGCTGAACCACATACAACGGACGTACCCGCAACCCGGATTAGTGGGGAGTTACCGGCACCAGGACAAAGCTCACCGCTGGTAGACGAAGCGGCAAGCATGGACTCGCCTCTGTCAGCGGATGAGATACGCGAACTGCGTCTGCGACTGACAGACAACGAGCGGTCGGTAAATGCCCCAATGATAAGCGTGGTTCCGCGCATCAGTTCGTTAACCCTTAATCTTTCACCAGGAGCCAGTATCCCGTTGGTACGTACGGCCATGAACAACCAGAGCGTCGTTACCCTGACAGACATCAGTGGTGCGCCGTGGCCACAGTCGGATCCGCCGATTAATGCCAGTCCGAAGAGTTTTGACGTGAAATTCAATGCTGGCACCAACATGCTGGCGATAACCCCGCTGCGTCCGTGGGCGGCAGGGAACATTTCCGTGTATCTGAAGGGACTCGATGTTCCGATCATGATTAACGTGACAAGTGGTGAGACTGACACCCGCACAGCCAGCCAGGAGATCGACAGCCGGCTGGATTTACGTGTCCCACGCCTGGGGCCTGGCACCGCACTCCCCGGCGTGACCGTCGATAAAATCGCACTCCACAGTGCCACTTTGCAGGCCTTTCTGGATGGCACGCCACCGAAAGATGCCCGTCGCCTGAAATTCCAGGGCAACGTTCCAGACACCATCATCTGGCAAAGCGGTGATGATCTGATGGTTCGTTCCCGGGCAATGCTTCGCGATGAGTTTGAACAGACACTTTCTTCAGCGGACGGCACACATCTCTGGAAACTCCCCCTCACCCCGTTACTGACCTTCTCAGTGAACGGGAAATCCGTTAACGTCACGCCGGAGCTTCAGTAATGAGCGCAGAACAGGATGCCGGAAATAACGGCAAAAAACTTATTTCAATAATCGGATTTGGAGCCCTAGCTTTACTGACTGCCGGTTACTGGTTAGTGTCATGGCTGACACATGACCCTTCAGGAAAGGATTCTGCCGTTAACCTTAACGGCACGGCCTCAAGTGCCGTAACCACCACAACGGAAAGCCCGCGATACCGTGAGCTGCTGAAAGCCTCAAACGACTTAGGTGCGCAAGAAGCCGCACGGACTGATTCATCTTTTATCGCCAGCCTCCCGGTAGGCCTTGAAGTCACGGAACCCCCGCCTGATAAGCCGCCGGTAACAAAGCCAGCATCACAAGATCCACCATCGCCACAGTCGGTAAAATCGTCACGACGCACGGAAAACACGGCCGGAGAAGAGCAGGCGAACGAGAAACGCCAGGCTCAACTCCAGAAACTGCTTACGCGAATCAGTGCCGCGCAGGCGGGCGGTGATGCACCGGTTCTTGCCACTGCACTGGCAAGCGTTACGCGGACTTCACCAGCGTCTGGTGCTGGCCGCCAGGCAGAATCCACAGCTAAAACAGAAAGCGCACAGGTCTTCATCCCTGCACTCACTCGTGCGTCCGGTTATATGGAGACTGCCGTGGATTCGGATAACCCCAACTCAGAGGTGGTTGCGGTCATACCTGCCGGGCCGCTGGCTGGTGCCAGACTTCATAGCCCTTCAGTAAAACTTGCCGGAAATGGACTCGATATCAAATTCACCAGTATGAACTGGAACGGTATGGAACTGAACGTAAAAGCAAGCGCACAGAGCGAGAAAAACCTGATGTCTTCGGTGGCCTCCGATGTCAACCATCGATGGGGGACACACATCGTTCTGCCAGCTGTATTAGGTGGTCTTGGCGACCTGGGGGGACTGTACAAAGATGCTAACACGCAGGTCATGCAGTCCAGCGTCGGAACCGTCACCGGACGCGTGGGGAAACCTGACGGCAGCACAGTAGCTGGCGTAATGGTCGGTGGCACAGCCCAGACAGGTGCGGAAGTCATCAAACAGGAGATGGCCCGCGAGCCGTTCCGCCAGGTCACAGTGAAGCAGAAAGAGGTTATCTCCATTCTCTTCGTTGAATCAGTAACTTCAGACGACGTTATCAGTAATAAGAAAGTCGCACTCCCCGCTACCAGTACATCAGTACTAACACCCGTTGCAGCAGAGCAGCAAACAGAATCCCGCCTGCAGGAAGCCATCGTGCGCCGCCAGGCTGAAATCCGTCGTCAATATGGCGATACCGTACCCGTGAGGAACAATGATGAATCAGCAAATTGACATATCTGAAGAAGACACGCTGGAAAACGAGGATGATTTTGGTGCGCCAGATCCCCGTCAGAAACTGCCTTTCTGGAAGCGGGAGCTGCTGTTTGGCTATTCTCTGCCGTGGCTTCTCGGGATAACGCTTCTGGCAGTGGTCAGTCTCTGGTATCTGTTCGGTCCGTCACTGTCATTTACAAGTAACACACCGTCTGAAAGCAGCTTCAGTGAGGTTGAAAGTACGCTCGACGGTGCACCGCACAGTTCGGTTGAGACTATTCAGCCCACGAGGCCCCCGATCCCCGTAGCGCAGCCAGCGACACAAACTGCACCTCCGATGCTCCAGGGCGATACGACGAGCATGATGACGGATATTCGTGACGAGCTGAACGACCGCGATCGAAAGATAAATGACTCTCTGACGTCACTGAAAGACAGCGTCACCCGTCTGTCTGATGCTATCAAGAGGGATGAGGCATACGCGGTAGAAACGCGTGCCCAGCTTACTGACCTGATACAAAAGCTGGCAGTGCTGGAAGCCCGGGCAAGCGCCTCTGATACCTCAAAACCCGCTTCCAGGCTCCAAAAACGGCAGGTAGCCAGTGCTATTTCAGGCATGAAAATCATGTCACTGGAGTCGGGAATGGCCTGGATCAAATGGCAGGGCAGTACCTGGTCCGTCCGGGAGGGGGATACGCTGGGTAAAGTCACTATTCGTCAGATTGATCCCGCCACACGCTCAGTGGTGACAACAGGAGGAACCCTGCGCTAATGGCACTGGATGCCATTACGCTAATAGAGAACCTGGCTTCGGGCATCTTCACCGCTGGACTGGATTTACTGTTCAGTTGGTCTGAGATGATTGGTTTTTTTGGCCTCATCGCCCTACTGGTCCGGCAACGTTCCAGTCGTGGTCCCTTATCTCCGGGCAGGTTCGCTATTGGCCTTTTTTCCTGCGCCGCACTGGTATCCCTTCCCTCCATAATTAATGCCAGTGGTGCGCAGCTTGGTTTTGGCGCCACATCTTTTGATGCGATCGCTTATGTGCAGCCCGCCACCTACGGCGTTGCTGCAGGGGCCGCTAACGCCGTGCTTTCCCTGGTTCGGCTCGCAGGAGTGGGATTTGTCTATGCGGCACTCGATATGTTTCGACGTTCAGAACTTGAGGGGCATACCGCGCTCAGTTCAAGCGAAAGTATTCGTGCCGCGACCGTAAAGCTGATGGCCGGAACCGCGATGGTCTTTTCACCTCAGCTCATCGATGCCGCACTCTCCACCTTCGGACTCGCTTTTTAACACCATTCGTTTTTTATAACCCAAGGAGACACCATGTCACTTTTCCGTGCTATTTCCGCGCGTATTTATGCCGTTGTTATTTTCTGTCAGCTGACCATGATGCAGTGCCGTGAGCGAATGATTCAGGGGCTATGTGCCCTGGTTACGTTCCTGTTACCCGGCATGGCCTTCGCTGAAGGCGATATTGCCGACATGATGCGCAGCGCCGCTGACGGTGCTAAAAGCGGTAAAACTTCCGGGCTGGAAATTGCCCAGGCGATCGGCGTTTTCATCTTCATCGGTTCCCTACTGGCCTTCAAAAAAATTGGTACCAACCCGCAGGTAACACTCGGCCGCTGCTGTGCAGGTCTGGCTATTGGCGGTCTGCTGGCCGTTGTCCCTGAAATCATGAGTCGTACCCAGAAACAGCTCGGTACCAGCTCCGTCACCATCAGCTAATCACAGGAAAGGGTCGGTAAACACCGACCCTTTCAGGAGAAAACGATGAGTAATAAGAAAAAGACACCTGACCTTCGGTGGCTACATCCGCTTCCAGTGCCTGATGTTGTCCATACCACAGCCCCCCAACTTCCTGCCCCCGTGAGCGTTTCAGGGGGACGCTGTTATTGCTGCGGTGCTGATATGAAACATCTGTTTATGTTACCGGAATCCCTGCCCTTAACCCGGCTGGCGGAAGACGCGCAGGATGCAGAGGCCCGGCTACTCAGAGCGAAAGATACGCTGGCTCAGCTGGCGTCCCGCCCCACGCCGCAGGTACCGGCTGAATACGAAAAACATACTCGGGCACTGAAAGCCGCACAAACCGGGATGCAGCACGCATCACTTGCCGCCCGCCGCCTTGCCCTGCGCCACATTCCGACCGCGCTTCTGACCGATACCGGTTTACTGTCTGATACTGAATATGCTGAGTTCGAACGGCTCACGCTGCCGTTTAATCTCTGTTTTATCTGCCACGCCTGGCATGCCCTCAACGGATTTGCTGCTGCTCAGGGTGTAATGGTCTGGTTACCGGACCTGCATCCACGTAATGTCGTCGCCCTGAACCGAAAAGCTCTGCAGGCCGTTTTCAGCAACATTCCTTACAAAATTCGGGAGGGTCGCCGGGTGCTGTCGGAATTGATCCGGCATCGATTGCCTCTGGAAGAACGTTTCGGAGGGTGGCGGCCTGCTGATTATGCAGATGCGCTTAAACGCTTCCCGCCAGTCATTCGCGATGAAATGCGACAGAAAATGAACGGCGTGGCGTTGATCCTTACACCGGATTCAGTCACGGACAGTGACGTGCTGTCAGAAATCCCGCAGAAAAAAATAGTATCGGCGCAGCCCCCAGGCACCACTGTCACACAAAACTGAAGCGCACCTCGTCACACAGATGCGCCATCGCGCCCATCAATACACGCCATCCTGGTGGAGTCTTCACTGCTATGAATATCAACCGCCTTGTCTTCGCCATTGAAGACGTTATGAACACCTTTTCCCGTTTCACCATCTCTGCTGACTTTGTCGACTATTGCGACATTCGTACAGTGATCGGACTGGACAAACACGACCTGGAGCTCAGACCCTGGCTGGAAGCACCTTATATTGGTGTCACCCATCATGGCTATTACCTTTCTGTATTCGAAATTTCCGGGGCATTGCGTGAACTGTCAGAAACAGCTTCAGCCGACCATCCGGATGCGTTTGAAGGAATGATCGCTCACCTCACTTCCACACTCAGTACGACCTGGAAAAATACCGGCCATAAGTTGGCCTTCATTTTTGAACGTGATCCGGAAAAGGGGCGTGACGAAGTCAGCGCCATGATCGCCCCACAAAAGCGTTCCATTCAGCACATCGGCATCCAGTTGGATGACCTGCTCAATGAAAAGGTAAACGTAATCTCACCGTGGCTTGTCCGTGAGCGATGCTGGCTTGCCGTCTGGAGCTCACCGACACTGGTGAGCCATCAGGAAAGAACAGATTTCAACGCCACCGTTCGGGCTATCCAGGATAAAGCGCCGGTCGCGCGTTTTGGCCAGGAACCCTGGCGCTGGCAAATGTCTGGTCTGAAGATCAGGCATGACAGCTTTATCTCTACTCTTGAAAAAGCACTCGTACGCGGCGGAGACGGCCTGCTTGTCCGCCTGCTCGACGTGCCTGAGTTCTGTAACGAAATCAGACGTGAAACAGCACGTAACAGCACATCGGCAGCATGGCGCCCTGCACTACCGGGGAAGGCCGCCCCCTCAGGTACGCTTCATGATGATGACGCCACGGCTCTGCTTGCTCCCTTCCTGAATCTTCAGGTCTTTGGTTGTACACCAAAAACTGAAGGTAATCTGGTGTATGCAGAGGGGCTGTGGCACGGCATGGTAGCCATAACTCTGCCTCCTCAGCACCCCAGCCCCTTCAATGAACTGGTTAAACTGGTTCCACGTGCCGTTCCCTGGCGTATTCGGATCGACATCATGCCGGGTGGGATGAAGGCGCTGGGCTGGAAAAAGAATATTTCATCATTTGGACAATTTATTCCCTCCATTCGTCCGCTTTACGACGCTTTTACGCAGTTGGCTGAAACGGATGAACGAGACCCAGTTTGCGTGATGACCATTGTAGCTTCCACCTGGGGGCGTACCCGTGAAGTATGCACCCGTAATCAGATGCTGCTTGAATCAGCTATGCAGGGGTGGGGGGTTTGTAACACAACCACAACCTTCGGTGATCCACGCCGGGGATGGGTCAACAGCATGTTGGCAGCGTCAGCAGGCTCAGGCCCCGTCCCGCTTTATCCGCCACTCTCCCATGCGCTTTCTATGCTGCCTTTCAACCGACCAGGTTCCGTCTGGCGCGGGGAAGGTAATTTGATGCTGCACACTGAAGACGGCTGCGCCTGGGAAGTTGGGCTGGGTTCTTCACGACAGAACAAGCACACCGAACTTGCCCCGGGTGACTCAGGCCTTGGTAAGTCGGTACTGATTAATACCCTGACGGAAATACAGGTATCTTCCGCCCAGGTTTCACTTCCCTATGTGGCGCATATCGATAAAGGATTCAGCGCTATGGGGTTCATCCAACTGATTCGTGACAGTTTGCCGGAGGAGCGAAAGGACGAAGCCGTTGGTATTATTCTTAGCAACGACCCGTCTAAGTCGCGCAATGTTTTCGACATCCTGTACGGTGCCCATAAGCCAGTAACGCCGGAGAAGCAATTTATCGCGTCCATGCTGATGGCCTTCTGTATTGAACCAGATAAAGGAACACCTCCGAACCCGACCGATACCCGGCAGATAGTGAACCGCCTGATTGATCTGGCGTACGACATGCGCAGCGGTATTGAGCCAAACATGTTCCGGTCAAACGTAGAGCCAGAAGTGGACGAGGCGCTGGAGTCATGCGGGTTGAGAGATGAGCACGATCAGGAATGGTGGACTGCGACTCCATGGTATGAAGTACGTGATCTCCTCCATGAGCGTGGGCAGTTGTCCGCGGCTCAACGGGCGCACTATCAGGCTGTACCAGAACTCGCTGATATGCCAGCGTTGCTACGCAGTGAGGCAATTCAGGAGAGTTTTGGCAGAGTACAGCGTGACGGTTCACAGGAGCCACTACTGGAGTACATTGAGCGTTGTATGATTCAGGCACGACAGGACTATCCGATGATGGCCAGTCGGACTCGCTTCGCGCTGAACCCGAACACACGCATTATTGCCGTAGACTTAAACAACGTCGCTGGCGATAAGACCCCGGCAGGCAGACTGAAAACCGGCATCATGTTCCTCTTTGCTGGCCACATAACAGCTGGTGATTTTACGCTTCCTCAGTATCAGGAAGAGATATTGAAAACGGTGCCGGAAGCCTATCTCCCGGGCATTATACGGCGCATCAACCAGCTCGACAGCGAAATGAAAACAAAAATCTACGACGAGCTGCACAACGTCAAGGGCATTGATTTCATCTTCGAGGCGCTGGACACGCAGGACAGGGAACAGCGTAAGTTTGGCATCCGCACAGTGTTAAGTACCCAGTTCCTTACCGATTACCCGAAAAGCCTGCTCGACTCTGCCAACACCCTCTGGCTGCTGCGCTTCCGCCAGGAAGACATTCCTCTTTTACGAGACAGTTTTAAGATCCCCGAACACAATCTCCATGCTTTCCTGCGTATGCCAGCCGGTCCTGCTGCAGACGGTAGTGGAGTACCGATGCTGTGTATGATGCGCACGACCCAGGGCACGCTGGCGCGGATTGTCCGGTTTACGCTCGGACCGCTGGAGCTGTGGTCGCTTAACTCAGACAAAAAAGACGGTGCGCTACGCAAAAATCTCTCCGCGACGATCGGCACTGCCCGTGCCCGTCAGTTGCTGGCAGATAAGTTCCCACGAGGGTCTGCAAAAAAACTCATTGAGTACAGAGAGCGTAACAGTGGCGTCCGTGGCGATAAGGGTGTCATCGAATTGATGGCGGACGAAATGATTAACGAACTGGGGTATGACCTGTGATGTGTTCCATCCACCTGACGCCACGCTGCCGTCGCCCGGCAAAGGGACAGGTCAGACTTTCACGCCTGATGATCGATGTTGACGGCGTGGAGTTTGTTCTACCATCTCGTCACTTTCGTACAGACAGTGCAGTGAACTCTCGGGCTGTATACGCTACTGATCGTCGGGCTCCACAAGAAGCCTGTGGCGTTCTTCTTACGATCAAAGATCGTCCTCGCCAATTGGTAACTACGGCCATATGGCAGGTACAAGAGCCAGGCGAACAGGTGCGAGAATCGCGTCATGTGGTCCAGTGGCTGTTACCTGAGGATATAAGGACGGTGTTAAGTGATGATACCTGGTTATGGCCGGAGGGGGCAGAGACCCCACAACTCAGCCCAGGAGACTGGCCTGTACTGGATATTACCCCTTCAACTCACTCACGGATCGCTCGTCGTGGGTTGACTATCATAGACACCCGCAGCCGGGAAGGACGTATCAGCAGACGCTTTCAGACCTTCCCTCTGGTAGCCCTCGCCCCCGACCCACAGTCAACTCGCCTTCCCAACGTATTTACCCCGCTCAACTAAATGGAGAATTTCATGATACAACGCCATCTCCCCGCGCTGGCACTTGCCATCGCGTCCAGCCTTCCCACTGTTGCCAGTGCTTTCACAGTCAACGTGAACTCCAGTGTTCCGATAACTACTCAGGTTCTGCCTGAGATGGCCACCATCCAGGCAACGTTGGTCGAAATACTACAGATGCAGCAGGCCACCGGTACAGCAATCACACAGAATGCTGACAAGCTCGGCGCGCTGATTAATCAGGATGGACAGGCCACCCGTCAGCAAATGATTTTCAATAATGAAACCCAACGGCTGGAAGAAGCTAGACAGAGTTTTTCGGTACCGGATTCGGTCTGCAGTGATTCAGCCTCCGGCGTTGCTGCACAAAGTAAAAGTGCGTCAGGTAGTACCGCATCAAAACTCTCTTCCGGCAAAGGCGTTTCCAGCTCAGCGGTGCGTAAGAGGATTTCCACTGCATCAGAAGAGCAGGCCCGCGACGCTTATGACGGTGCGAACGTGCATGCAGCGTACTGCACAGCAGCAGAATATGAGCGTTTTGGTGGGACGGGGATCTGCCCAGCAGTCAGTAAAATGCCCGGTGGTGACAGCCAAGTACGCTCGATCTATGGTGGAGCAGGACCGGAAGGGACGGCACCAGCACTGTCCTGGACACAGGAACAGACCGACGCCGCAATGGCCTACATGAAAAACACATCTCGCCCTTCGGCCGGTCGCACGCCCGGTAAAGGTGAAGTCAACACCGTAACCGGACGGACGTATGTAGGATTGCTCAACGAGTACAACGGTATCACCGATGCCGCCTCTGAACCTCAGCTCTCGCTGATTGCCGACAGTAAGCCCAGTGAAACCACCCGTGATGCTCTGAAAGAAGCACTGCAGTCCCCTTCCGCAGCGCAGTATTTTGATGATGTGGCTTCACCCGAGGCGAAAGCGAAGGGCTACATGAGCCAGCGAGAATTTGAATCCTTTGAGGCCGGACGTCGATATGCAAATACAGCCTATCTCTCTGACCTGCAGCAAATGAACGGAGATAACCTTATGCGCGAACTCATCCGAACCACGGCGCAGATGAACTGGCAACTTAATGACATTAAAGAGTTGATGCGCAAAGGGAACGTTATCGACGGCCAGTTGCTCGCTGCCTTTGCCCGTCAGTCCTATGCCCCACGACTAAAACAACTCGAATCAGCCATGAACCAGGGAGCGGCCAAATGACATCTGAAAAAATAGTCTCACGAAAAAAAAGCCTCACCGGGCGTATCACCATCGGATTGCTTAGCATCTTTCTACCAGTGCAGGAAACGAAGTGGTTTCTGCGGTCAGCGAGACACATGACGTCACGTAATCTGGAGCGAATGCGTGATGCCTTTCCTGAGCTCAATACCGACGACAAACCGCCTGCAGCGCCTGACTGGGAAAAAGCCATTGAAGAATCCGGCTTTACTCCCGAACAACTGGATAAGGGGTATGTTAGCCAGCGCCGGCGCTGGCGATTTCTGTTCTGGCTTATGGTTATACCCGTTCCGCTTGCGCCACTGACAACATTCATTATCGGTGGGAGTATCACAGCGCACCAGATCAGCACCTGTGTGGTGCTGTTTTCCGGCGCTGGCGTGGCGTGGTCAAAAGCGCTAATCGTAACCTATCGACTGTGGCAGTTACGCAACCGGCGTGTAAGTCTTGCCGAAGGAGGCACCTTTCAGCACTTCATGACGGAAACACATGCCGTACGAGATGCCATTCTCAGAAAATAACGACCCTCCTCTGCTCCATATCGCCATCCCGGCATTCATGTTTTATCCGGAGTTACCGTGAAAAATCTCATTCGTGCGCTTTGCGCAGGGCTGCTTATACCTGTTACGCCGGCACGCGCCGGTGTAACTTACGATGACATAGTCTCTGCTGCGACTAATGCACAGGACCTCTCCCGGCAGGCACTGGTCACTATCTTCGGCGACGTGGTACTGGACCCTCTCGCCGCCGGTAATACCACGATGATCGGGAATCTGTTTGCGCTGTTTAACGGAATTATTGCCGTCCTTGCCGTCGTCTGGTTTGTGATTATTGGCCTGAAGCACATCAACAAAACGGGGCATCAGGGAAAGGTATTCAGTGGTGATCGCGATATCACCAGTACACTGAGCACCGTCTCAGGATTTTTGATGATTATCCCGACAGCCAATGGCTGGAGCATGTCTCAGCTCATCATCCTCTGGGGCGCATCGATTATGGGCGTGGGCTCTGCCAACCTGATGGTGTCCAAAGCTGCAAATGATATTGCCAGCGGCTACTCCCTGACGGTACAGCCCACTCAGGCCTCGACCCGCACATCTGCACGCGGTATTTTTGAGATGCAGCTGTGCAAATACGCCATCAACACGGCACTGGACGATTACAGCAGCACTGCCAATTCCACCACAGCAAAAATGACGGAGATATTCGGTTCGTCTGGAGGAAATTATACCTACCGGGTCACTAACGGCAGTGGAGTGTGTGGCACAGCGACAATCCCGGAACAACAGAAATCGGGCTCCTCGTCTGGCTCCGGGAGCTTCTTTAACCCCTTCAGTAATAGCGACACACGAGAAGTCGTGGACGCACAAAACAAAGCAATGGAAGCCATGATCCAGGATATGGACAGTGCGGCCAGCGAGTTTGTGACAGGGTTTATGAATAAGCGAACGACCGGCAGCGGCACACTCCCGGATATCGAAACCCGCATTCAGCGGGCTGCCAGCAACTATGAACAAACGGTCCAGCGCGCGCTGCCGGCACAGAATGAGCAGAATGGCATTCAGGATGCAGTCAGGAATTACCTCGACACATACGGCTGGGCGGCTCTCGGTGCCTGGTACCAGACTTTCGCCACGGCCAACCAGCGCCTGACTGAAGTTGCCAGTCGCGCACCAGCGACCAGTGGGATGTCCTCTTTAGGGGAAATTGGTAGCGGTGATCTTTTCAGCGCGTTAATGAGTACCTATCGAACTCAGTTGCAGAACTCCAGCTATGCTCCCCCTGCAGGTACAACAACATCGAAAAATGAGTTAAGCGCATCAGAGGGTAATGACCCCAATAGCATACTCATGAACTCCATTACCCCATTTTTCGTAAGCTTAACAAGCAATATTGCAACAAATTATAGTGGGACTGGTACTACAACAGGACAAGTAAACCCTTTAGTTAAGATGAAAAACGTTGGGGATTATACTCTTGTTGCAGCTGAGGGGACTTTGACAGCTTACACCATCCTACGTGCTGCGGTTGCAGGGGGGGAATCATCGCTTCTTGGAAAAGTTGTCGATATGACAGGGGTAATTAGTGCTGTAGATAAAGGGCTTGATGCCATTTCCCCAGCTGTTTACTTCTTGTTATTACTTATGTTTAGCGCTGGATTTACACTTTCAATTTACTTGCCATTTATTCCGTTTATCTACTGGATGACTGGTATTGGTAACTGGATAGTAAGTGTTTTGGTAGGTTGTGCAGCTGGACCTCTGTGGGGGGCCACACATCTGGGTACGTCTCAGGATAGAGGTAGTCGTGCAGCATATGGTTACATCTACTTTATCGATACCATGATTCGTCCCTCACTCATGGTTTTTGGATTTTTCTTTGCTTCCGTTGCTATTGTTGCGACCGGAACTATCCTTCATGCACTCTTTGGCGCCGCGCTGGTCAATGTTCAAGCCAACTCGTTGACAGGGTTATTCAGCATGGCCGGTTTTTTAATGATTTATGCTCGAATTTGCACGACACTTGTATCTAGTATATTTGCATTGCAGGCCTATTTACCTGACTACGTCATTTCCTTCCTTGGTGGTCGGGATGCTGCCAATACCCTTGGAAGTATGGCAGGTTCAGTGAAAGATATGTTTGTAGCCGGTGGGCGAAATATACGCCATACACCTGGAGTTAATACTAAGGGAATGAATGGTCCTGGTGAAAATAATAATGATGGAATAAAAAGCTAATGAGTGGACATCTATACAGTATCGCTATAATATAGATAACAAAACATAAGGAGGGTTGACTATGAAAGATAGATTCCCTAAGTGGTGGGTTTTATACTCTGTAGCAAAATCATTATTTTTGAAGTTTGGCATTATCTCATTCGTGCTGATCTTCTTGCTTTGCTCACTTTCTATATCAATGGATGAGTTTGTTCGTGCAGAGGCGTATCTATACGCATTAACGAGTTGCTTTCTGTTAGTCACTCCGTTTGCTATCAATTATGCTATAGCCAATAAACGTAAGAAAAAGATCCTTGCTGTTATTGAGAAAATCAAGGAAACAGGGCACTTTAACCCAGCAAGCAGTTCAGAAGTCTGGCTCTTCTGGCAGAGTACCTACCTGGGTTTCGACTTCCAGCAGGGAACGTTTTTGTTCATCCGAATCTATCCAGGTAACGTCATGGATGTCATTGGTTTCGATGCTTACAGCCTTACCAGTACACAGGTTGAAGATTCAAAGTTGCGCCTGTTCACAAAGTTCACATCGTTACCGATGATTCCTATTGATACCGGCGCTGCATCCAATATTGCTAACCATTTGCACGCAATGAACAATAAAGGGTACAGCTATAACTTTAACTTCAACGATGTCGTGAATAAAAAACGTGCCGAGATCGAAGCTCTGACAGGACTACCAGTTCCCGTTCTTGCCTGAAACACATCAACCACCCTCCAATAAATAGCCGGTTTAATTACCGGCTATTTTTATTTGCGTAGATCATTGCCCTGAAAATTCACCATAAAACAGACAATGATAATAAAACAACAATCAAGCTCCTTATTGATCACCACTCAAATAAAGGAGATCCATATCAGATCCACAATAATTTAATATTTGACCAATCAATATATTTTCACCTTCCGTTGTCACCAGTAAACACGCCTGCAGACTTTAGATAAGCCCAGGCGTTGTTGCCCTCTTTTATTCAGTTAGTCTTCATCGTTCTTATTTAGGGAGTTTATCCATGACATCCGCTCGCGCGGGAATGACTGACCCGCTTGAATTTCTCGGCGCCCTCGCCATCCTGGGTATTATGATTCTGCTTGTCGCATGGCTGTATCTGCCCGAGTTTGTGTACTGGTCATGTTTTATTTTGCATATCCTGTGGGGGATGGCGGACTTTGGCCCCTTCCACACCTGGGCCGCGCCGCGCTATAACCTGCTGGCCGTCACCGCCAACAATGCCGAATACGTCACGTACGATCAGTGGATCAATGTGATGAAGCAAACGACGGGGATCTTGATGATATTCCTCATTCCCCTGTCCACCGCATCCCTGTGGAGCTGGTTACACCATCCAGCCCGCAACTGGCAAACACGACGGGTACTCAACATAAGTACATTGCCGTTCGCCATGGAATCTATTTCTCCTGCAATTGCCCCCATCCTTAATGAGGGAGATGCCAGTCGCCTCTTACTGGATAAACGTCGTCCGGAAAGACGTCCGGCACAAACCCCGGAGGGTTTTGCAGAAGAACATCAACTCATCAGTAACATGCAGCTCGATGTTGCCCGCTGCCGCGCGGTTTTCATGGCGCAGCTGGGACGCCCTCTGAATGGATGGAAAAGCCTCGCGCCTCACGAAAAAACGCTGTTCGCAATCTTCGGCCTTCAGTTTTTCCTGGACGATCGCCCGGCCGCAACAGCGCTGATGGATGACCTGAACCGTTCCTGCCGTCTCAAAAGTCGCCGCGATAAGGGTAAATTTTCAGTACCAGTCTATGCGCTGGCCCGAACAGCCTTTAAGCGTGTCATCCAGAGTGAAGGAGCGAAACAGTGGCTGCATGAACATCATTACGTCAGAAGTGGCATGGTCTGGCTGTACGCACATGATTTACGACTGACACCACCTAACTGGTTATGGCTCAAGGGAGTGGACCGCCCCCTCTTCTATGCCCTGCACCGGGCAAACACCACCAAAGGATTTATTGAAGGAGCGGGTATCGTCGCCGTCGCCCGCACCGAGAGTGAGGCTATACGACTTGGCCTGCCCTGCCCGCAAGCCTGCGTCGATGAAGCCATTGAGGGGCTGCGCATCGATATGCTGTCCCTGGGTCTAATCTGGGATGAACCTCAGCCAGATCGAGACCGCAAGCGTCGCATCCGGACCAACTGGTCACTGACGGAAGATGTCATCACTCGCCCGGGAGGCGACGATGATCCCATCTTCTGAAAATCCGAACATATCTAACGCGAATTAACATACCGTCTACTGGAGTCTCCTTATGTCACAGAAAAGCACCTACACCACCTTTCGTTGTAACGATTTCATTTACGACACAATTGTGGTTTTACATCAAAGCGGAGACGGCGATCCTCAGGCCCTGCTCATATTCCGCGAACCACAGCGTATGGCCATTCATGATAAAAAACTCATTGCCTTTTATGAGCTTTCAAAAGAAGCCGTGACACTTCTTGATGACCCGATGCACGATGCGGTAGAAGTCTTCAACACCATTGCACTGCAACTCAAAACTCAGAGTAAGGCGGTGATAAAACGGCGAATTAAAGCCCTTGTCCTGTTTGTTGGCGGTGCGTTGATTGCGTCCTCGTTATGGTTCATGGGTACAAGCAACCATACCTCACTTAATTTCAGTGGCACAGAACTGACAATACCTGAAGGGCCTGTCCCTGTTCAGCCACGACAGTCTGCCGCTATTCAGGGACAACCTAAAATGACGGTTCTCCCGTCGACTGACAATACAGTCAGCCACGCTGTACAGGCTGAATCCGCCAACATGCAGAATATTATGAAGGAAAGCCATGAATCCTTGCCGGCCTCTCCTGCTGAAGCATTGCAGACGGCAGCAACACCGATAACTCCACCCACGCCAGTAACAACAGAAGCGACGGAACAGTCAGCCCGACAGAAGATGGTAGCCATACTGAAGCGCAGCGCCGATCGGGGTCTGTTCACAATCCCGCTCTCAACCGGGCATGAACGTACGCTGTATGCATTCCTCGATCCAACCTGTGCGGTTTGCAAAAGCATGGAACCAGAGATCGAACAGCTGGCACAACATTACAACGTGATCATTTTTCCTGTATCTGTAGTCAATGACGGTGGCGATGCCGTAGATAAAATCGTTCCGGTATTGTGCGAGAAAGACCTGACTGCCCGTGCTGTAGCATGGAGCGATCTTTTCCGCCCGGACGCTGGCATGCAGGTTCCTGGACAGGCGGCCTCTCAACAGGTGAGTTCAGACTGTTCCGTGTCGTCTCAAGCCGTAGTGGCCGTAAACGATACAGGCTTCCGCGCATTTGGTTTCTCAGGTACGCCGACAGTGCTGACTGACACAGGCATTCGCCTGGCAACAGGCATGCTGGCCGCACCAGATAAAATTGCTCACTTCATGAAAATTACCGATCCAATGACACAAGAACAGGTCGACCGTTTTGTGAGTTCCCTTAGCATCCAGGAGTAACCCATGAATAATACGCCCGTAAATCAGGCGCTAATGAAGCGCAACGCCTGGAATTCCCCTGTTCTTGAGCTTATGCGCGACCACCTGCTGTATGCCGGAATTATGGCTGGAAGTGTAGTGGCGGGTTTTATCTGGCCACTCGCCATACCGCTCTTTCTTTTGCTGGCCATAGTGGCCAGCATCAGCTTCGGTACCCACCGCTGGCGCATGCCGATGCGAATGCCAGTCCACCTCAATAAAGTAGATCCGTCTGAAGACAGGAAGGTACGACGCAGTTTTTTCAGAGCATTTCCCTCACTGTTTCAGTACGAAACAACGCAGGAAAGCAAAGGTAAGGGGATATTCTACATTGGCTATAAGCGAATGAATGATATCGGACGCGAGCTGTGGCTCACCCTTGATGATCTGACCCGCCATGTAATGTTCTTTGCCTCGACCGGTGGCGGGAAAACCGAAACCATCTATGCGTGGATGCTTAATTCATTTTGCTGGGGACGGGGATTCACCTTTGTTGACGGCAAGGCGCAGAACGACACGGCACGCACCTGCTACTATCTGGCTCGCCGCTTTGGGCGTGAGGACGATGTGGAGTACATCAACTTCATGAACAGCGGCATGTCCCGCAGTGAGATGATCCAGAACGGAGATAAAAGTCGGCCACAGTCTCACCAGTGGAACCCCTTCTGCTATAGCACTGAGGCCTTTGTTGCTGAGACGATGCAATCAATGCTGCCAACCAACGTACAGGGTGGAGAATGGCAGTCCAGAGCTATTGCAATGAACAAGGCGCTGGTCTTTGGCACAAAGTTTTACTGTGTCCGTGAAAACAAAACCATGTCATTGCAGCTGCTCCGCGAGTTTATGCCGCTGGAGAAACTGGCCGGGCTTTACTGCCGTGCCGTGGATGATCAGTGGCCAGAAGAAGCTGTCTCTCCACTCTATAATTATCTGGTAGATGTACCGGGTTTCGATATGGCCACCGTGCGCCAGCCTTCAGCCTGGACAGAAGAGCCGCGCAAGCAGCACAGCTACCTGACGGGCCAGTTTCTGGAAACCTTCAACACATTCACCGAAACGTTCGGCAATATCTTCGCTGAGGATGCCGGCGACATCGATATTCGTGACAGTATTCACAGCGACCGCATACTCCTGGTGTTGATCCCGGCCATGAACACGTCGCAGCACACAACCTCTGCACTGGGGAGAATGTTTGTTACCCAGCAGAGCATGATCCTGGCCCGGGACCTTGGACACAAGCTGGAGGGACTGGACTCCGAAGCGCTTGAAATCACCAAATACAAAGGCAAATTCCCCTACATGAATTATCTCGATGAGGTGGGAGCCTACTACACTGAGCGAATAGCCGTTCAGGCTACACAGGTACGCTCTCTTGAGTTCGCACTAGTAATGATGAGTCAGGACCAGGAGCGAATTGAAAACCAGACCTCAGCGGCCAACGTTGCAACCCTTATGCAGAACGCAGGCACCAAAATCGCCGGTAAAATCGTGAGTGATGATAAGACGGCAAAAACAATCAGTAATGCTGCAGGACAGGAAGCCCGGGCGAACATGGTCAGTCTGCAGCGACAGGAAGGTATCATTGGCACCTCCTGGATCGATGGCGACCACATCAATATCCAGATGGAGAACAAAATCAATGTGCAGGATCTGATTAAGCTGCAGCCGGGTGAGAACTACACGGTGTTTCAGGGCGATCCGGTTCCCGGAGCATCTTTCTACATCGAGCCTCAGGACAAAACCTGCAATGCGCCCGTCATTATCAACCGGTATATCACGATTAACCCACCGACCCTAAAACACCTGCGCAGACTTGTCCCGCGTACCGCACAGCGCCGTCTTCCGGCACCGGAGAACGTCAGCAGAATCATAGGTGTTCTGACAGAAAAGCCGTCACGCCGGCGTAAAGCGGCCAGAACTGAACCCTGGAAGATAATCGATACCTTTCAGCAGCGTCTGGCCAATCGCCAGGAAGCGCACAACCTGATGACAGAATATGACATGGACCACCGCGGGCGGGAAGAAAATCTCTGGGCAGAAGCGCTGGAGATAATCAGCACAACCACGATGGCGGAACGTACAATCCGCTACATCACGCTCAATAAACCTGAGTCGGAATCGGCGGAAGTAAACGCAGAAGACATTCAGCTGGCACCGGATGCAATATTGAGAAACCTGACACTCCCACAACCCGCGAGTGTTCCTCCGGCCCGGCATCGAAACGAGCCATTAATCCCCCCTAAACAGACAGATTCACCACAGCCAGATATGGAATGGCCAGAGTGACAGATCAAAAATTTGTCGGCTTTCAGGAACTGCTGCCGATAATCAAAATGATATAGCATGAAAGGAAATGAAATGAAGAAACTAATATTTGCCGCACTCTTTGGTTTTTCAGCCGTTGCCGCTGCAGCGCCCCAACCTGTTGTAGACGCCAATGCCGTGGCGCAACTGACTGAAATCCGTAGCATCCTCCTCTCGAACCAGCAGAAAGTGTACTCCTGCTCGGATGGCGAAAAAATTTATACTGTCGGACTGCACATAAAACATGACGGTTCGGAATACAAATGTGTTTTAAAGAATGACCATGCTGAATGGGAAGTCGTCCCGCGCATTGTATTCAACTAAAAAAGGCCGCGAAAGCGGCCTTTTTTGTTTCTGGCAAATGAACAGGTTTTTACTAAAAAAAATCAGCTTCTTACGCCAGTAGTTTGAAGTCGATAGCCCTCAGCACGTTTGGAAAGCGTTCCTTTAGTGTTTTCTTCACTTTGAAAAGAATGACCATCAGGTTCTTCAATAAATTTAAGGACATAAAAATAGTGAACATTTTGATGCTCAAAGTAGGAGTAAAACATAAGGCTATCACTACTTCTTTTAGACTGTTCACTCTGCTTCCAGCGATTGATATCCCAGTCATTCGTGCCGTCAAAGACATGCAAATGATGGAGTTTTTCACGCTTCGCTATCGGCTTGGGGAAAAAATTAGGCAAATCTTTACCAAACAAGTCAACTGCAGTAAGAAACTCCATTTGCACATGGTCTTGAGGGCGAGGAATATTACCGAGATCCGCACTTATTGTTTTGTATTCAATGAAATCTTTGTAAATGTCCTGAAAGTCATTAAGGCGTTCTTCAGGAATATCCAGCTTAGCATCTACGGCAAAGACAAGCTTGTGCCCATCACCTGAAGTTGATTCCATTCTCATACAACTTACATCCATGAGGTTTATGCCTTGTGCAATTTTCGCTCTGGTTTGATAGTCCCCTGGGCAGAAGGAACTCGCAACTGACGAACAGCCGCAGCTAAGCGGAGCATTTTTTCATTACTGGCGTCACCGACACCGGGTCTTTGTTTAACAGCCATTTTCACTATCTCCTTGCCGTTTTTTACGGCTATCAGGCTGGCCTGACAGAACTTAACCTCAAGAGATGAAGTTCTTTTATGCACTAATAATAGCATACCTCCCCCTCCAGGCATCAAGCTGTTTACGAAACATACGTTACGCGCTAAAGGGCGGGCTCTTACGCACAAATAGATAGGAATTTTAATCTTTACAGCGGTGAAGGCGGCTTCCAGCTTGACCCAGGCTCATTACGCGCGGGTTCCGAATTACTAACCTGACTCATCGTTTCAGAAAAACGAATTTCACTTTCAACACGTACCTGGTCGACGTCCGGCCGCGAGATCTGGTATTCACCTTCATCACGGTGATTCACATTGTGCCATGCCACCATTTTGGCAAATGCCGTATTGAACTGTTCATCATTCCCTTCTGGTGCCATCGCGACGGTCGGAGAACGGCTGAAGAGAACCGGTGCGACCTTGATCATATCCCGCTTAAGCGCATCATAATCGCCGGTGTTTCGGAAAATAACCCTGTCGCCATAGTCGGTACAAATGTGACGACCTGTCTCCGGATCACGGAACTGGACGCGACCATTTTTCTTCAGTGAAGCCTGCAGGCCAGGAACACCGGAATATATCGGTGTTCCGCCAGGTTCACAAATAACAACACATCTGCTGTCTGTCGTGGCTTTCACCGCATTACCACGACGATCCCTGTAATCCCATCCTCTCAGCTGCGATATCGCAGCCTTGTCACCTTTCACCGCTTCTGCTTCCACCCACTGCCGGTAAGACGGCGGATACCATTTCCCCTGTCCAATGAGTTCAGCACGTTCAGCCTTCATAGCTTCTTTCAGCGTAATCAGTGCCTGCATGCGTTGCAGTTCTGCAATATGGTAATGCAGCTTCCTCACCAGAGGGTCACGATGTTCGATGCGGATGCGCGCTTTACGTATCCGGCATTCATCATGAATCACCTGGTAGCGTTCACGACCATGCAAATCAGGACGCTGCCAGTTAGCCCGCCAGGCAGCATAGCGGGCTTTCAGATCTTCTCTCGCAGCTGCGCGCGCTTCACGGCGCTGGCGACGCAATTCAGGATCACGCTTCATGCCCGGAATATCACGATCACTCACGGCCAGCTCAGGGTTGTAACGGCTTACTGGCTTAATACGTTTAAAGATGTCTGCCGGAACCGGAACAAACGAACCTGCATGAGGTTCCGCACGCGCGAGCGTCAGATCAGGATGAACATGACTTGCCTTAACAGGCGTCTGTTCGCGATTGTAAGCATCCATGACTACCAGCCCCTGCTGCTCACGCACTAACAGCAACCCTTGTTTCGCGAACTGCTCATGACAGCGTTCCCAGGAAAAATGTTTACTGCTGATCAGCGTTTCAATCTCCTGACGACAGTGCGAAATCGCATAGCCCCAGAGGCTTTCCTTGTCGGAGAAAATCTCACGTTTCAGTGCTCCCTGCGGGCCCGAACCTGTACGCAGTTTACGCCATTCCCGATCGGAAACCGGAGTGGGTTCCAGACCGCCGCCGGTGAACTGCTCTGCAGGTGGAACCTGCTGGAAAATGTCTTTCGGTACCGGCTGCCAGCCACCTTTATACGAGTTCAGGACTGCTTTCGTCAGCGCTGGCCACACACGTTCTGCCCTGACGGGGGTGCGCGTTGGATCATATCCATCACAGATAACCAGTCGGTCATGTTGTTCTTTCAGATACAAACCAGACTGTGCCAGAAGCGTATGTACAGACTGTATAGTTCGCTGAGACGGGTCCTGATCAAGCGCAATCAGCGGTGCACGTAAACGGGCAATCGCATAGTCAGATAAGGATTCTTTCTCTGTCATACGTTCAGGACGCGACGACACAATAATCTTGTCTGGTTCGTAGCGACCCACAGCCGGAACTTGCGCAAAAATATCCTGTGCAGGTGGAATAAACTCACCCATTTTACGAATAAGTTTATCGGTATCGAAGGCGTGACCAAATGCAGAAAGCGTAACGCCAGGGCGTTCTCTGTTCCAGCCATCCTTCACTTTAAGCTCACCGTTATCCGCTGACAGGAACAAACCTTCTTTCGCAAAACGCTGATGGAGAGAGGACCAGCCGGTCACAGGGGATTCCCGCAGACTGGCAATTGCCGTATCGGCAACATACTCTTTCAGGCTCTGATTACGCCCCCGGGTCCAGGCACTTTGACGATCGCGTTCAACAGAAGTACGGCGAACGATACGGTTATCAGGCGCGATCACATAGCAACCATTATCCGGTGCGAAGCCATGCTTCAGTTCCAGTTCACGACAGGCCTTATGGAGTTTTTCCTGACTGTAGGAAAGCCAGTTAAGATAGCCCGTTCCAGGATGAACACGGTTCACTGCAACGTGGACATGAAGATTATCGGTGTCTGTGTGTATCGCAGCAACGAACTGATGGTCGCCCATACCCAGTCTTTTCAGGGAATGTCTGACTGAGTCATAAACCTGTTCAGGACGCGGACTTTCGTGTGATTGCCATGAAAGAAGATAATGGAAAACCGGGTCAGAGTTGCTGCGAGAATGCTTTGCCTGTCGTGCCGTAAATTCCATTTCTTCCGCAGCTGTTTCGATAGACGTACAGTTATGAAAGCAGGTTACACCGTAAAAATTCACCCATTCCCCGCCGTCCGGCATCACATCAACCAGCGAGATAAACGACTCATCGCGCAGCTTGGTGGCGTAGTCAACCAGACGGGAAAATCGGCTACTGTGCGGCATTTCCGGTCTGGTACCGGAGGCTTTCACAGCGTCCATTAAATCATCATCGCGCGGTTCATCACGCACGGAAACGTAAGACACCAGGTCCCCAAAGGAGGACTTTCCGTCTTGCCGTTTCGGTGGAATAACCGGGATCATGATGCTCTTCTTCTCTCCGCTCTAGTCGTTGCTCATCAGCTTTTTTCTGAGCGTGGTGGACAGTTCTGTTATTGCGACAAGAACCGTGGAGTATTCTTTATCCCCGACCCTTTTTCCTTCAACAAACAGATGCTTTTGCAGTCTTCCCAGCCTCAGTAGCTCCGTCATAAAGCTGTCGTCGATAACCGGAGTAACTTTTCTGTTCATCGCAGCATTTCGGATATAAGCCGAGATGCTTTGCCCAGTCGCTTCCGCTTTCCGTTCAATCTCTTCGATTTCATCGGGCGTGAATCTCAGGGTTCTGATCACGGTTTTCTGCCGTTTATCACTTCCCCTTCGGGATACTTTGTCGCTCATGCGTGCTCCTTACTCGGGTGTCGGGGCGGAGCCCTGACCAGGTGGTGTTTGTAATATCGTGCGCGCGCGGTATTACAAACACACATCCTGTCCCGTCTTTAGACCCAGTATACGCTTCGCTGCTGTTTTCGCCTAGTGGCAATTTGACGGCATCGGCAGTGCGGAGCACTGCCACTTTTATGGAAGAACTGATATGATTTTCAGGATTTTAAATATTTATGAGGTTTTCTATGAGCAGGAAGAATTTTTATTCAGACGAAGATATTGCACTGGCAAGAGAGGCGCTTTCCGGACTTCCTGATTTAACGCCTCAGAGAAAAACACAGAAAGAATTTCTGGACGGCATTAAGGATATGCTTCTGGCACTGATAAGAACAAAAGGATACACAGTGTCTGACATTAAAGAGACATTAAAATCCAGTGGTTATGAAATCAGTGAAAAGGCGCTGCGTGAATTAATCCGCGATGCAGGAAAAGCGAAAGACGGAAGGAAAGCAACCAGAAAACCGGCCGTAAAGACGGAACCTCTTCAGGAGTAACAGGCGCAGAATATTTTGTTACCTGCCGGACGATCCTGTGCAGACAGATTCGATACCTGTCTGCACCATTTTATCCCGGTCAGGATTTGAGTTCTTTCATCATTTCTGCCATTCCCCACAAAGCACGGTTAAGTTTGACATCCCCGTCAATGCCGGTCACAGCACGCGTGCGTTGCCTTTTCCCCTGCGCCGTTCTCCCCAGAAGGCCACCCTTCGTCATGTTCTCCTGAACACGCTGATACGTCGTCCAAAGGTCATTGGACTTGTCTTCATTGCGGCGAATGTTGAGTAAATCGGATGGTGCCAGTGGGATGTGCTTTCCTTCGGAATTTTCATCATAACGCCAGCCCAGCGCTGTCTGTGCAAAAATTTCCTGCTCCTCGCGTGTCAGCGCTGTACCTTTCATAATTTCTCTCGACTCGGTGATTTCGTCGAAAATCCCCAGAACCTCGTATGCCCCTTCTATGACCTGTCCCACGACATCACCTTTGTGCGGAACCCGGACCTCCCCGAACGTCTGCCCGCAAATCATCCCGTTGGTGCAGACGAACCGGAACATTCCCGGAATCATCTGGTAGCTGCTGCTGCCATCATGACTGTTCAGAAGAATAATTTCCGGCACTTCTTTACCAGTAATCTGCCCGGCCCGACGCAGACGCATCATATGTTTGGTGTGACCCCGTTTACCCTCATCGCGGGTACGTGTCTGGCAGGCAAAGAACGGCAGGAAACCTTCTTCGCGCAATTTTTCCAGAACGGTAATCGTTGGAATGTACGTGTAGCGTTCGCTACGTGAATCATGTTTGTCCTCGGAGAAAATACTCGGAACAACATGCATCAGTTCATCGTTCGTCAGTGGACGCTCGCGACGGATGACATTCATTGATGCAAAACGAGATGCTAAACGGGCCATAGTGATTCTCCTCATGATGATAAAAAAATTGCTTCTGCCGTCGCCTTTTTGATGATGATTCACCATCGCGGGTGGCCGTTCCCGTGATAAAGCGAACGGCCTGACCTGCAAGGAGGAGATGCAAGGGTGCAGCAGGAAGCCGCAGCGCAAGCGACCAGAGGGAGTGCGAACGGGTGAGTGATGTCCCCTTTCATAGACTCCGGGTCGGGCCAGAGTCTTTCACGGGTAAGGCAGCACGCGGTGAGCAAAGTACTCAAAAGGTGAAGCTGGAATTAAGCCAGCGGGCGAAGCCCGTTTCCTTTCTGGGGCCGGTAGCGGCCCCAGTCAGGGCGGCGCTGACGGAACGGCAGCTGCAAGCCCGTGCGCCGGAGATGGGGAATTATGACCGGCTCTTCCGGGCGAATACTTACCATTCAAAAACAGGTGCGCCTTCCACATGATCGCCCACGGCAGAGAAGTGGATCATGCTGACATCGGCCTGACGAATTGCGCAAAAGATGAATGCACGTGTGGTTCTCGAAATACCCATTTTTTTCAGTCTGTGTAACGGGTTAGTAACAGCATCGAGCCGAATCAGGTAGCCCACTCCGGTATTCATTAACCACCCGCTGTCTTCATCCCAGAACACGATGTTGTCGAGAATATTATGATCTTCCAGTGTGATGTGATTGATGCAACACTCCAGGACAGGGCGCATCATCATGCGTGAAAGCACAACACGAGGTCCCCATTTCAGAGAGTCGGTAACATCGTTCCATGACCACTCTTCATCATCAGGAACGGGAAGCGTCAGCAACCTGAAAGGTACACCAATTTTTTCTGCAAGAATTTCTCCCATTCCGATAACAGGATCATCACGTTCATTAAGGTCACAGCACGCAATAAATTCACCGTTCAGGTAAATGGCTTCCTCGCCGTTATCAAGCTGAATAGCTGTTACACCGAGTGGCGCATTTTGTAGATAATATTTTGTCATTGGTTATTCTCCGCTATGGCGCTCAAAAGCCGCCCCGTTGCGGGGCGGCGGCTGTCAGATGTAGCCCAACTCGGCGTTCACGGTAGTCATGAACTGCTGCCAGTATTCAAATCGCAGCGCAGGTACATGCGCGCGGCGGCCACTCTTCAGGGCGTTTACAAACGCCTTCGCCTGTGCGACTATTTGCGGGTCGAAAATCATAGTTAACTCCTTTGGTTTTGATGAGGACCAGTTGCATCTGGTCTGGAAGAAGCAGAGTTCGCGCTCTGCTTTTTTATTGCCTGTGATCCGGCAATCCTTTCTGCGTCGATGACGCAAGCCTTCAGTTGTTCACCCCCGGCTCCTTCTGCCGTCTCTTTTTTCTTCGGCTTCCGGGCCAGAACGAAACGCCCTCATTGCGCAGACGATCCGGCAGCGCCCGAAAGAGGCTGCAAGGGTTAAGGACTTATTTTTTCTGTGTCACACCGGAAAAAATCAGGCCTTAAGCAGCTCTGCTGCGACCCTTTCAGACGCTTACGGGAGATGCCAGTCTGCATCAGCAATGAGAGGCTTTCGTGCGTGCGGAGGGGAAAAAGGACGGCAGAAGAAGCCGGTGAAGCCGGCTTTCCTTAGCGGACGCCAGCGGCGGCCAGTGAAAGCGGCGCGGCCGGAACGGTCGCAGCAAGCGCGGGGTTGCCGTTCGACATCGGACACTAGCGAATAGCCCGAAACCGCTTGCGGGTTCGGCGGGGCCTGGCCGGTGCGTCAGCAGCTGCCCGGCGGAGTGTGGCCTGACGACCCGGCGCGCTGGCGCGACGGGGAGCCGAAGGGGGCGCGCCTTTCGCATTTTCCTTTCTCTTTTCGCTGTCAATTTCAACATCAAAAAAAGTGCAATATCTGCACCTTTTAACCTTCAAAAAAACCATAATTTCATTATAAAATAAGTGCAATTTCTGCACTTTTTTAAGGATAAATAATGACAGGTTACGAGCTTCGACTCTGGAGAAAAGGCCTCGGCTGGAGCCGTGACAAGGCGGCTGAACAACTGGATATCAGCCTGCGAACCTATAAAGACTACGAAAACGCGCCCCGCCTGAAACGCAGCATTGCGCTGGCAACAGTGACGCTATCACTACAGGACCAGCTGCCCCGATTCAGACAGAACCGGACCAGCGGCGACAAAATGCGTGAAATGCTCAATGTGATGATCGATGATGCGATCCATCCGGATTAACGGCCCTTCCCTGCGGGCCTCCCCTGCAACGTGTCCTGCACATATTTTTGCGCCATATTCCAGACTCGCGCTTCATCTTTGCTCAGTTCCTCTGAATCAATGGCTTCACAAGTATAGTAAGCATCCCATGGCGGCGGATGACTGACAGCTTTGGGCATATTCAGCAGTTCAACCGCCGCGCGAACTGACGGAAGCACATCACCCGAATCGATCCCTTCATCAAAAATTATCTCTGTGCCCATCGCCACGTTATCCTCCAGCCACGCCAGCAGGATTTCCAGTTTGTGGGGTTTGCTCATACGTCCTCTTTCGGTGTGGCCCGGCAATCGCCGGGCCTGATTTTTCAGTCAATGGCCCGGTAAATCAGATCGCGTTCCGGGTGTTTGATGATGCTGATATAGTCCTTCAGCGCGTCCTGACGGTCGACAAGGCCCTGACAGACTCTGGCCATCTCCGGCCCCATCTCGAAAACCTGCCAGTTGAGGCGGTTCAGGCACATCAGGGTTGCAATGATCCCGGTGGCCTCCGCTGAAACCTCAGCATCGAAGTAATTTCCCGGCATGGTCACGTGATACACCCCTTCCGGCGGTACCAGATATCCGGTCGGGCGGGTAATACAGTCCTCAGTCCATCCGTCAATTCGACCGCTGATACCACGCGGAACGGCAAAGTAACGCCAGAAACCTCCTTCATACTGGCTATGTACCTGTAACCAGGAGGCGACCAGCTGGTCGCCCTGCGGCGTGAAGAATAATTCTGGAATAAAGGCCAGACGCTGGCGCGGGTCAGTGATTTCAATGCTGGCAGTCGGGGCAATCATTGTGGAAGTCATCATTATTCGGCTTTCCTTAGCGGCCGCCAGTGGCGGCCAGTTTAAGTGGCGCTGCCGGAACGGCAGCTGCAAACGCTATGTGTCAGGCGGCATTATCGAGGCCGTACATAAAGTCCTTCATTGCTTTCATGCGCCTCTGGAACTCCAGCTTGTTTTTAAAGTCGTTCCAGTAATAAACCGGGGTATAGCGCACACGATGCAGGTTCATTGTCAGCGTGTTGCCTGTGATAACTTCCGCCGGGATACCCAGTAACGAAAGCTGAACAAACGCCATATCGGCGGCGATCGGGTCAATATCGATACAACTTCCGAACATGTGATTCGAATGGTCATATCCGGCATCTAACAGGCATTCGGCATAGGCGATAATCATCCCCGCCGCGCCGCTCGCGGGGTCACTGACGGTGACAAAACCCTCGCGGCGGATCGACTCTTTCACGCCGGGCATCATCATTCGCGCCATCATCGACTGAACAGAATACGGCGTGAAGTATTGCCCCATGCCATTAGATCCCAGCTCCAGCTCCATGAAAATCGCGCCGAGAAAATCATGAAATTTGGCATCGAGCGCGCATACCATCAGGATGAACAGCTCATGCATTTTCTGAATATCTGCGGCCTCGTAGCGCTCGCAGATTTTGCGGCTACGCTCGATATTCTCCGGTGTAAGAATCCGCGCCAGATCCAGCTCACTGGCAGAAAGCGTGATGAAATCGCAGAACACATCCCAGCGGCGCATATAACGCGCGGTATCGTTAAACAGGCGGATAAACTGCTTACGTGCTGCATCGACGTGCATCAACCCGATAATCGGCTTCTTTTTGGAAACCGGAACAATTGGAATAACGTTGTCAGACTCACGCGCCTGGTTGAAAAATTCTGCAAAACTCAGTTGTGACATAGTTCCCCCTGCTTGCCGCCCCCTCAGGGGCGGCTCCGTGTATCAGTGTGTTTTCTGGCTTTCAGGAATGAAGGTCGCTTTGACCTTCGCCACAATGACGGCGTGATTCAGGTGGCTGTAATCACGCAGACGGAAATAACGCTTGCCGCAGCGCACGAAAATATCAGTCACGTTCCCGCAATACATTTCCTGCATCATGAACGTTTCAGTGTCCTGCGCGGTGTCGCTACGCCAGTTCATTGGCGGCATCATCCCTGCCGCGTCATGGAACTTGTACACGTCGATTTCGACGGGGGCAGTGACAGCCGCTTTTTCGCGGGTCAGCCAGTAGGCGCGCTCGGCCTCGGCGGTCGCGTTCATGTCCAGCGTGTGGGTCGGTTCAGTCTGATATACGTGCATAGGGATCTCCTTTCTTTTTAATCACATCACCCGTTGAGTTACGGGAGCCGCGGTTTTGACGTTTTGCGGGAACCTGCTGAAGTTTCCCGGGTTGTTTCACTTCACCCGTTTGAGAACCTTCGCCGCAGGTGCAGCACGCCACCGGCCGACGCCGGAATCCGGGGCGGAAGCGCAAAGTTTTTACCTGGAAAAAGTTTTCGCTGGAGAGCGGCAGCGGCCCTGGATGACAAGGAGGACTGTGGCGTGATTCAGCACCCAGGAGGAGGCACTCAAAGGGAGAAACGCACAACGGAGAAGACGAGCCGGGACCCGCCGCAACGTCGATACGCGGCTGCGTAGCGATGTTGCCCTGTAGAATCCCGTCGCCGGCGACGGGATGGTGAGAGCGGCGTGGCCGGAACGGCCGCAGCAAGCGTGGTGTTTGACCTTCTCCATCGGACACTAGCGAGTAGCCCGAAACCGCCTGCGGGTTCGGCGGAGCCTGGCGGGTGCGTCAGCAGCTGCCCTGGCGGAGTGTGGCCTGACGACCTGGCGCGCTGGCGCGACGGGGAGCCGAAGGTGGCCGGGTCCTTCGCCTTTCTGGTTTGAAACAGGAGGAATCCGGGAGAAAATGGCACAGCCATCAGGGAAAGTGGAACAGAAATGAGCAGAGAGAAACAAAAGGCAGGAAGAAAGCGGAATACTACAGCAGGACCAGAAAGAGAACACAGACGGAGAGGAGGACTGGAGGCGCACAGCGCCTCTCCCCCGCCCTTTCGGGCTCCCCACTCAGGGTGTTCATGCCAGCAAGATGGGGAAAAGGGCCTCCCCGCAAACAGGGAAGCCCTTCTGAAAGCGCTTGCGGTTATGTTTCAACAACATCAATCCCCTGAGTGGCGGGGGTTTCCCCCCGCCGGGGTTAGCTACTTAGCGGATTCGTAAGCCAGTAATGCAGCGACCTCCCGTTCTCCGTCCTTCAGCCTGATTTCGCAAAGCGATTTTCGGGTCAGGTATGTGAATGCCAGCAGTGTTAAACACACTATCAGCACACACCAGATAACGGGACTTCGCGGCAGTTTCATGGCCTTCTTCTCCTTGCCTTACGGCATCTAAGAGGCTATCCTGATGGTGTCGATTCATGCAGGGGCCTCGGTTAATGAAAATTAACTGGGGCTTTTGTCTTTCTGCCTCACGACACAGGAACAAACCACCGGAACATCCTGAGGCAAAAAGCCTCAAGCGCCACCGCCATTATACCGTTCATCCCTCTTTCTGCCCAGGAGTATGGCAGCTAACTGTCTTAATTTATCCTGCTTATCCGTCTTCCCGGGGATCGCCCTCCCCTCTGGCCCACTCAGTAATCTGCTCATCCAGCACGGCAAGTTGCGGGTATACCGCCTCAGCCAACAGATAAAGATCTGTCTCCAGTCCGCCATGCCAGTCGGCCCATTCGGCAGACATATCATTCAGTTTGTCGACGATGGTCTGCAGCTTCTTACGCTGACTGCGTGCGAGTTTCAGTTCCTCACGGAATGGGTTTCGTTTTCTCACGGCCAGACCTCCCGGAGGGTGATCTTGTTCGGTACCATCCAGCGCTCAAGCTCGCGTTCTTCTGGCGAACTGACCGCCGCCACGTCGTGAACATCCAGCACAACCTCCAGCGCCGACAGGTTATACCCGCGAACCAGATCTGCCAGTGACGGGCAACGTTCTGTCCACGCCCACAGCATTTTTTCAAGATCGTAGTCCCGGATATCCTGTTGTGACCAGTGGGCATACCAGGTGCGGATAGTCTCCGGTGTGTGAAATGCCAGGTCGATTTCGGCCTGCCCGGTCAGGTTGTTATACTTATCTTCCCGGTCTCTGTCGCGGCGTGCCTCCTGACGACTGTATAGCTCATCTTCACGCTGGTAACGACTTGCCTGACGCTCCCCTACACTGAATGCCTGCTCCGGAAACAGCGATGTCACCATCGAGGTATCAAGCGGCGAATAACAATGCCGACCCCGCGAGCGAATAAGAGTATCAAATGCTTCCTCATACTGAGCGAGCGGGACTTTGTCGTCCTTGTACCAGTATACGCCGCGTACCTGGTTAATGGCGCGACCGCTAATTTTGCTGCTCCCACACAGGAACCGGAAAAAGGCCCGGGCATAAGGGTGCGGCGGATTACCGAACCGCCTGTCCTTCTGGGTTGTTTCCTCAACGTGCATAATCGCACGGAGTGCAGCTTCACGTTCTGGCAGTTGCGTCACAAGAGAGAGATGGCGTGGAATGCTCATACTGGTATCTCCTCTTTCAGAATCGACATGATGTCGCATAGTCCGTATCCATCCCAGTGAAGTCCACTGATCTGAAACAAAATGCGGCTGATTTCACTGGCATCGAAGAACGAGGACTGGTGAACACAGGCCAGACGCTCTCCCTGAGACATGGAAATCAGTACAAGCCAGTAATCACTGATTTCACCAGGGCTGCATACCACCACGTCAAAGCGGCCATGTTCAGGGGTAAAGCGAACCTGAACCGGAAACAAGCCGCCGAACTCACTGCGGAATTCTCCGTTCATGTCCCATTTGTCAGGGAGTGCGAAGGCATTCATGACGGCATTAGTTAGTTCACTGCGATACTGAAAACCCGCTGCTCGATGGGCTTCAAACTCTTCGGCGGTCATCGCGGCAAGACGGGAATGATGAATACTCATAGGGTATCTCCTTATTGCCGCCCCATCGGGGCGGCTCTCCATATCAGGCGGCTAATGCCGAGTGGTCAGTTTCAGTCTGTTTTTCTTCAATCGCTTTCGGCTGCGGAGCGCATAACCACGAAGGAACCCAGCAACTGTCTTTCAGACGATCCTCGGCAAGCTCGGCAGCATCGCCCTTCTTCATCTTCGCCGCATCGGACGCTGCCCCTTCCATTCCAGCCTCTTTCAGGGATTCGACAATCTGGTCATGCTTAACGCCTTTGAAATATCCGTCTTTGGTTGGATGCCACCAGTCGCGAAAGTTGAAATCGATCGCAGTCTCCAGCGCGTCAAGTTTGCTTCGGGAGGTATGACCGTTATCGCGAGTCTGAACACCGTCAACGGAACAGGCCGTACAAAACGCCATAAGAGACATGAGCACACCACCATCCAGCGAGAAGAACGAGGTTAAATCCTGTCGCCAGCCCTCTGGTAAAAGCGCCTCAAGACGCTCACCTTCGGTCCGGATTGCGGTATATGCTTTACCCTCCTTGCCCGACGGCGCATTCATGGTCTGTGAGTAATGACCGACAGTCACGCGAACACCAAATGGATTATCCTGCTCTCCACGCCCCGTAAAGACCTCAGCACACATACGCCATGCCAGCAGCGCCACGGCTTTGGTTGGTTGGTTCATCAACGCTGCCTGAACAGCAAGCGTCCTTTCAGACGACATTTTCAGCAGTTGCGGCGCGGTAACCCCTTCGGTGATATCTTTTTTGATCGAAGTCACCGCAGGTACAGGATCCTCCCCACTTTCCGTTTCTCCGTTCTCTTTTGTCGGAAGGTCTTCAATACGGCAGACACCGCGCTGAATGACCAGTTCGCCATACTGGTAGCTGACCACAACACCCGCAGAGGCTTTAATCCCATCCGTCCAGGCACGTTGTCCTGCTTCTTCCTGCATACGACAGATTTCGGCATCAAGCTCGTCAGCTTCATCACAGGCACTGTCAAACGTATTAAATTTCTCTTTCAGTTCATCCAGACGCGCCTGTTCTTCATCGGTATAGACGGTTTCTGGTTTTTCCAGCAGCAGGTAGTCTTGCCCGTCCTGACCATAACGACCTACCGTTTCCGGACGCCCCATACTCCACGACCAGCCCTCGCTCAGTTCGTGTTGCAGTGCAATCGTGTCCAGTTTTTCCTGTACAAGGCGCTGAACCAGTACGCTGTCAGCCGTTCCAGCCCCCTCTTCCTTGGAAAACAAATCTTCACGAACCACACCGCCAGCGGTTTCATATGCTTCACGACCCACAAAGAGAAAGGCTGAACTGGTAACAGAAATTTCGGTTTCTGTGATCGCACGTTTAAGTAAATGAGCCTGAACAGATCCCCACTGCGCGTAGACGCTGTCAAACACCTGAACCTGACGTTCCTGACTGGATTCGAGGCACAGAGCCTGACACTGCTCAACAGTGATTTCATCCTGTGCGAGCTTATCCAGCAGTGCTGGGGCAAGGTTTGCCAGTTTCAACATGCGCTGAACATGGCGGGAACCATAGCCCAGACCATCACCAATCTGCGCAGCGGTTTTGCCCTGCGCCGCCAGCTTACCAAAGGCCATAATTTGCTCGGCAGGGTGCATCGCCTCCAGTTCATTGTTTTCAGCGTAAGACGCTTCAACAGCCAACTCGTCACTGACACACTTAACCGGAACCTGATAATCGGCACCAATACGTCCCGTCTCGCACAACAGATTCAGTGCGGTGAGACGTCTACCACCTGCAGCAACTCCGGATTTGCCCTCCGGCAGCATGTGAACCACGAGGTTATGCAGAAGCCCGAGGTTTTCAATCGAGTTAGCCAGACGTTTAACACTGTCAGCGGTGTAAGGGATGGTACGCACGTTCAGCGGAGATTTAATAAGATCGGACAGCGGAACGTATGTGATAACAGCGGAATCAAGCGCACTTTTCAGTTCTGCGCTGATAACTTTATTCTTCGGATTGGCCTTTTTGGCTGATTTTGCTTTAACATTTGCTACTGACATCGTTATTTCCTCCATTTTAATGATTGTCGCGTTCTGCGGAGGTGCATCTCCGCAGAACACCTTTCGTTTACTGCTGTACTGCCCTGCCGTGACTTTTCAGGTAGCCGTTCAGTACCTGTCCGGCATCCGGCTGGAAATTCCAGACCCGTTCAATCAACTGCTCATGTTCGTCACGCATAACTAACTGAAAATGCGATGACTGGTCGTTTTCTAACGTCACATTGGAGTAATACGCAGACACGTTTTTCGCGTCTTCGCGTGTAAAAGCGCCCAACGGAAGCAGTGGCGCAGGAGCATTGACGACTTCGCCATTCAGCAGCGCCGCCAGCGCATGATCCTCAGCCGTAGGCTGCCGTAATGACTCAGGCTGATTCAGAAAATCCTTCAACGATTTGCACATCACAAAACCCCTCTGGTCTGGTTTTCAGAGGCAAAGCCTCTCCTGCCGTCCTCTTTCTGGTGTTTTCACACTCTGCGGAGGACCTTTCCGCGAGAGCGTAACGGGCACGGCCCGGTGAAGCTGTCCAGGATTAGCGGGAAATTTATTCCGGCTCGTCCGGAAAAAATTTGCTGATAAAGCCCCGGCGGTCCTGGCCAGCAAGACGGGTTGTGGCGGTATCAGCGACCGGAAAGGCACTCAGCAGGGAATGAACGCAGAGGAAGTGGCGGGAGAGAGACGGCAACGTCAACAACGTTGCCCCTTACACCCCGGAACGGGGTGCATCGAGCGCAGGAACGGCGCGACAGGGCGGCGCGACCGGAACGGTCGCTGCAAGCCAGCCTTTGACGTTGCGACAGCCTGGGATGGAAACCCGCTGCCCGAAGGTTTACCGGAGGGCCGGGCAGAGACAGCGCAGCTGGCTCGGTGCGAAGCATGACAGCCCCGGTTCCCGAAGGGAAGTCGCCCGGGTCAACCAGCCCGTGGAAAAAAAGTATCTGAAAGCCCCGGTTTTTATCGTTCTGGTTATGGTTCTGGCCACGCGGCCCACGCCCACGCCCACGCCCACGCCCACGCAGGTCAGCATGTTTCAGAAACGACAGCAGGAAAAGCAGATTTCAGAACTGATTCATCACCGGCTTCACCGGCGGAGGGAATGCGCCGCAGGCGCTTTCCCCTGCCGTCATCCCGCAGGGATGACAGGGTTTTCCCGCGCGCGAACAGGCGGCTCATTGGCCGCCTCCGGGACTAATATTTAACTTTTTGCTGGATAAACTGGCCGCCGATAAATAGTTGCTCGCGACGAGTCAACAAATCACAAATATCGTCAAGGAGCATTGGCGTCGTTATGGGTCTGAGGCCTAATTCCCTGCGGCGTTCGTTTACCAGAGTTTTGTAGTGTTTCAGAATTTTGCGTGTTTCAGGTGTCATTTTCATAGGGAACCTTTTTCCGGCAGGGTTTCCCCTGCCTTATCAGAATTAGCGACGAAAAACATAGCCATCAATGAAGTTGAAAGTGTCGATAAACAAATCACGGGCAAACGCGTCATAGTCAAAGTAGCCGCGCAGGCTCTCAGGGATAGCCGCCAGCAGGCTGTGTTCGTTCACGTAGTCCACAGCAAAATCTTCTTCGCTCACGGCCTCGCCATAGTAGGCGTCTTCGAACGCGTCAAAGTCGCATTCGCCGCTGTATTCGGCCCACGCGATAAATGCCGCGTCCTTACCTACATCCTTCGCCTGTTTGTAGGCATCGATGAAATCCCAGTCCACAGAGCTTTCAGAGGCAAACTGAGAAGGAATGCCTTCCCAGTCCTGAAACATCAGTTCCGGGTCATGCTCATTCGCGTGGAGCGCGTGACAGGCTTCCAGAAAGTCTTCTTTCTCGTCGAAATCGGTCAAATCAAACCATTTTCCGGCCAGGCTGCCACAGTTGTATTTGTGATAAGTGCCAACGTATACCGCCGGGGTGGTGGTGATAGTGTTCATGGGTGTTCCCTCCATAGTCCAGGTTATCTGAGTACCGGCTTACGCCGTGCCGACACGACAGCCCGACGAAAAGCGGAGGATGCAAGGTCGGAAGCGGAGGCCGCAGCGCAGATAAAGCAGAGGCGGTCTGGACGGTTTTTCTGCGAATTTTTGAGCAGAAAAACAACGGGAAGAACGCCGATAATCATCAAAAATAACTGCGACCGGGTGACGGTGGAGGTGGCGCCAGCCACGTGCCTTGCATACGCAGCGGTCGGGCTAAAGTGAAGGCACGGCGTTAGCCGCAGACCGCACGAAATCTCATCCCCCGCGCGCCCGTAACAGCGTGGAGGTCGCGCTGGTATAGCGGAGCAGCGCGACATCCGATTCCTGTACAGAACTGCGGGGCAATCTGCCCCGCCCGTCGGTCACGCAGCAATCCGGATTCCGGAGAATGACCGCATCATCGCGTCAATTTCGACGCGGGCCTCGCTGACCGCATCACGTAACCAGCGGCGCTCAAACCATACGCGTGATGGGCTGTCCGGGTGACGCAGCGCGAACGGTACGTCCGTGACACCAACAACGCGACCGTGACATTCGAGACGGATCTGGAGGCGACGAAACGTTTCCTGCCCGTCGAGGACGGCTTTCAGGCGCGCGTCGAGAGTGTCGTTATCCCACTCGGTATCATCGCTTCCGGCTTCCACTTCAATCACGGAGAGCGTGAAGTTGCGCGTCCGGCGGGTAAACACCAGAGGATCAGCAGCAGGACGCAGGGCTTCTGTCAGGCGGTATCCGGCAGCGGCGACACAGCTACAGACATGGTTGATTTCGTCTCGCAGGGCTTTCAGGAGGCACAGGATTTGTTTTACCGACATCCCGGCAGGACAGTTATCGTATTCCAGCGAAATCGTGCCAGCGTGGGCTTTGCGGTGGCCCAGCGAGTTGCGGTAAAGACGAACAATCAGATCGCTCCCGCTAACTAATGGCAGCAGTTCATTCAGTGCGCTATCCGGCATCAGGCCACGCAGCGCAATTTCAGGCAACAGGCGCAGCAGATCGGACGCCCCCAGTTGGCCATAGAAAGCGACGCCTTCCCCACGCGAATAATTCAGGCTGGTATCGATATCCATCGTGGCTGGCCAGCCACGGGCAACCAGCGTGTTACGGGTGTGACGGTGCATAAAGCGATAAGCGGTGGTCATAGTTTTCTCCTTGTCTCGACGCGGCGACTGCTTCGCCGTGCCGATACGACAGCCCGACGATCCGCGGGAAATGCAAGGGCGGAACCGGAGGCCGCAGCGCAGATAAAAAGCAGAAACGGTCTGGACGGTTATCGAGCGAAACCTGAGCGAGAGAACGACGGGAAGAACGTTGAAAAACATAAAAAATTTACTGCGACCGGGCGATGGTGGAGATGGCCCGGCCATGTCCCTTGCATTAACCGCAGTCGGGCTATAGTGGAGGCACGGCGTTGACACCCGCCGCGACACCGGCGCGGCATAAAAAGCGGAGTCCACGACATCCTTATGGCTGATTTGGCGGGCTGACAATGCAGCCCGGCCACGGTTAGCGGGTGAATTCGTCCCAGTGTTCGTTGAACTGATTCTGAACCCGCGGGCTTGTCAGATCACCGGTAACAACCCAGGCATCCAGGAATTTAAGCCCCTGCAGGATAGAACTTTCAACATCATCAAGCAGTGTGATGCTGTTAAACCAGACCGACTTTCCGGAACGATAAGCCCATCGGCAGCCATCACTCTCTTCCAGGCATTCCTGCCACCAGGTTCTCCCCATATAAACAACCCCGGCTTCCGCCAGCGCCAGACTCTCCGCCTGGATCAGGAAATATGACGGAAACTCAAGATCAGAAACTTCGATATCGACGCCAATCAACCAGGTATTCATTATTTCTTTGCCTCTTCAATCGCCCACTGCAGGTGATCCCAGTTGAAACCGATATTGGCATCATGGCATTCATCAGCGAGTGCCATCGCAGCCTCAATCGTCTCGTTGTCCAGCGTGTTATCGAGCGAAAGGAAATCGTCGGCCAGCCAGAACGTCCCTGTACAAAGTGCATCCAGAGGATGTTGCTGCAATCTGGCAATCATCCCCGATACAGTCATTTCACGACGCCACAGACCAGGTGCCGGGAAAACTGCGTTGGCCACATCAAACCACTCCCAGTCTCCTGGCGGTACCGGCCATTTCACCATTTCGGTCTGAACGCCTGGTAGCCGGGACAGACGCTCAAGGATCTCCCCCAGGGAAAACTTATGGCCACTTACATCGTCACTGGCCAGACAGTGGCCATTGAGAAACACCGCATGCTGGCCATCATCCAGCGTAATACACGTCAGCTTAAACATATTTCCCTCCTTAACCCGGCACCCATCTGCGCCGTGCCGACACGACAGCCCGACGATCAGTGGTTAATGCAAGGGCGCCAGCAAGGCCGGTAGCCGGTAATAGCAGAGGCGTTCCGGACGGGTTTTCCGTGAAAATTGAGCGGAAAACCGACGGAAGGAACGGCGATAAGACGTTAAATCCTAGGCGGCCGGGCGCAGCTGGCGGCGCAGCTTCCCTTGCATTCACCACAGTCGGGCTATAGTGAAGGCACGGCGCACCCATGCCTGAAGATGGGATAACCAGACGCTGCCGGTTCAATGCCGGCAGTGGATGGCTGGGGAGAGATGATGAGCCCCGGTTTCCCGGGGACATATTCAGGAAAAACTAGCGCTAAGTTCCCGGTCGTGGATGATGCGTTGGCGCACCTCATCAGCCAGATCATGGAGTACGTTCAGAGGTAGCCAATGGCGTACTGGCGCTCCCGGACGAATAATGCAAATGCCGGCGCTGCGGTCACCTTCACGGACCATGTCAAAATCACGGTAAATCGCGAGGCCAACGGCAACGACTGCGGCCCCATGGTGAAAAATTTCTGTCAGCCATAGTTGCTGTTGTTCAGCATCCGGGCGCATCAGCGGCGGCATATCATTCCACGCTTCACCAAAAACCCAGAAGTGGCGTGTCTGGCGTTCAAAAATATTGATCCCTTCATACTGGGCTCCGGTCATGTCGTTAATAATGCCGGCATCAATGAAGATCTGACGGCACAGGACCATCAAATCGGCTTCAATCGCTTCAGCCAGGCCAATACCGACCGGGTTCGCCTCCTCAAAATCAATCCGAAAACAGGGATCACCTTTCAGGATTTCGCCGCTGACGCTTGCACACAGATTGAGATCACTGCACATCTGCTGCAGGCCATGGACCGCACGGACATCAAGATGGCCACGTGAAGCAATTGCCGGCAGCATCGCCATAATAGATTCGGTAGTGATATGGCCCGAAATAGTGAAGCAATAACAGTTCGCATCAGGCTGGACAACGACTGACGACGGCCAGTTGTTTTCTGACAGGATCTGACGGCTGCGGGTTGGTGCAAGAGTCATATAAAGATTCATAGGGTGCTCCTTCGTTTGATTTACCAGGCTTCTTCTGCCGTAGCTTTTTACGTACGGGAGGATGTCTCCCGCCATAAGTGACAGGCGGCAACGTGCCATCAGGCAAAAATCAAGTTCCGGAGGCAAAGCCGCAGCGCAAGCGACCAGAGGGAGTGCGAACGGGTGCAGTTGCAGGCGACTTTATTTTTGCCGGCACGGTGCAACTGTTTAAGCGATGGCTGGAGATAATCTGACTGCAATAGAGCAGCAAAGTGACTTCATTGGATATACCCACATCGTTATCCCCCGATTCTGTGGATAAGTAACCCAGCTCTCAACGAGAGCAAGATACCACATCACCGGTGGAGTTTTTCCAGGAACTACAGAGGGTTAAAGGCAGCAAAAAATCAATACTTGAAAGTGTCTTCAATAAGGCAATAATACTGTATATGCAAACAGTATTATTTGAGGTGGTTATGTTTGAGTTTATACGTGCTGACAGCAATCCTGAGTTGACGCCCATCCCTCTCTATAGCGATCGCTGCCAGGCCGGGTTCCCCTCACCGGCCCAGGATTACGTGGAGGCCGAACTAGACCTGAACCAGTACTGTATATCGCGGCCCAGCTCAACCTATTTTGTACGAGCTATCGGCAACTCGATGACCGACATCGGCCTGCATTCGGGCGACTTGATGATCGTCGATAAAGCCGAACAGGCTCAACACGGAGACATCGTCATAGCTGAGATAGAGGGAGAGTTCACGGTTAAGAGATTGCTGCTGAGGCCACGGCCTGGACTCCAGGCGATGAACCCAGCCTACCCAACTCTATGGCCAGACCCGGAGAACCTGCAAATTTTCGGTGTCGTAACTGCCTTTGTACACAAAACCCGGGGACATGAATGATGTTCGCCCTGGCAGATGTGAACAGCTTCTATGCGAGTTGTGAGAAGGTCTTTCGTCCTGACTTACGTGATAAACCAGTGGTTGTTCTTAGCAATAATGATGGTTGTGTTATAGCCAGATCGAAGGAAGCGAAGCGGCTTGGAATCAAAATGGGGATCCCCTGGTTTCAGCTAAAAGCAATGCAGTTCCCGGAGAAAGTCCTTACGTTTTCCAGTAATTATGAGCTGTACGCAAGTCTGAGCAACCGGGTCATGGCACATCTGGAAGAACTGGCGCCCCGCGTTGAGCAGTATAGTATCGACGAAATGTTCCTGGATATTCGCGGCATCGATGGCTGTACTGACTTTGAAGATTTCGGACGGCAGCTGCGCGAGCATGTCCTAAGAGGAACCGGACTGACAATTGGCGTCGGGATGGGACCGACAAAAACTTTAGCAAAATCAGCGCAATGGGCATCTAAGGAGTGGCCGCAATTTGGTGGCGTGCTGGCCCTGACTACTGGCAATCTCCGTAGGACGGAGAAACTGCTCTCACTGCAGCCAGTGGAGGAAATCTGGGGGGTTGGTCGCCGCATAGGCAAAAAGCTGAATACATACGGCGTGACGACTGCGCTGCAGCTGGCGCGCATGAACCCTGCCTTTGTACGCAAGAACTTTACCGTGGTGCTGGAGCGGACCGTACGCGAGCTGAACGGTGAGGCCTGTATATCTCTTGAAGAGGCCCCGCCCGCGAAGCAGCAGATTGTCTGCAGCCGATCATTCGGAGAGCGCATCACGACTTACGAAGCGTTGCGACAGGCTATCTGCCAGTACGCCGAACGCGCGGCTGAAAAATTGCGGGGAGAACATCAGTTCTGCCGGCACATATCGGTCTTTATCAAAACCTCCCCTTTCGCAGTCAACGAACCGTATTACGGCAACGTGGCCAGTGAAAAGCTTCTAGTACCCACACGCGACACCCGGGACATCATTAAAGCCTCAGTAAAAGCCCTGGACTGTATCTGGCTCGACGGGCATCGATATGCAAAGGCTGGAGTAATGCTGAATGACTTCACTCCTACGGGGGTAGCACAGTTAAATCTTTTCGATGACGTTAAGCCGCAGGAACGAAGCGAGGAGCTAATGAAAGCCCTGGATGGCATAAACCACTCAGGGCTCGGGAAGGTATGGTTTGCTGGGCGCGGAATAGCGCCGGACTGGCAGATGAAAAGAGAAATGCTGTCGCCGGCATACACAACTAAATGGACTGATATACCGTGCGCCTCAATTTGAGTATCAGAGGAAGCTCTTCATTTTTTCTCGGGCTTCTTCCAGTCGCTGCTGCTCATCATCCTCTACGACTTCGGGCTTGATTGCAGGAGCAAACTGCCCTGCTCCCAGTTCCTGAAGCACTGAGCGAATATCAGCCTGCGTAGGTTTCCATCCGGTAGTCTGACTGAGCAGCCCGGTCAGCTGGTCAGCTGTAAACTCCTTGTTCAGCATTGCGGCCAGAAGCGCGGGCAATCTAGGGTCCAGTTGCTGCAGAGCCATTCCGGAAATAAACGCATTCCGGAACAACTCGCCCCGGGCAGAACGGGGAACGGCTTCAATGACTTCCAGAGCCTGTCTGTCTGCATCCCTCTCAGGATGCAGATATAACGTGAATTTTTTCCGTTCCTCACTCACTTCATTACTCCCCTTTAAATACGGCGATCGCTTCTACCAGTGCGGTCTGTGGAGAGGACATCATAACCACTTTCGGACCCAGATGTTGCCATGCCGCCTGGACTGCCGTTTCGATAAGCGGCGCACCACCACCGACAATATAAACCCGGTTTACATGACGGAAATCGGCAAGATCATCCACCACTCTAGCCCCCAGACTGACGATTGCGCTTTCAATGGTATCCATCACCAGTGGGATTTTGCTCTCGTCATTAATCACCTGGCGGACAAAATCCATATCATGGCGGTGTTTTATCAATTCATCAGCCACCATGGCACTGGTATCACTTGAAGCCATACGAAGCGCACTGAGGGCACTCTGAGTGACCATTGACACACCAATACCCGAATTACCATGAATGGCACTGACCGCATCAAACTGCCCGACAATGACGCCAACATCGAGAGTCGTTCCGCCAAGGTCGATTACCAGCGATTTCTCGTAAGGCCCGACACTGTCTTTTACCAGACGGGTAAACACGGCAGGCAGGGATTCCGGCATAACTTCAACGTGTTCAATACTGAACGTCTCACCTTTGTTCAGTTTTACCGGCCGCATAAGGTTGTCGATCTTGCGTTGAATGTTGAGCTCATTCTTCTGGCATTCTTTTGTATAGAACTCACTGATAGGCAGTGTCACCGTCAGTGAAACAGCCTGTGGCTTCAGCCCGCTGTTAAGTAATGCATGATGTACAGCCAGAACATTCACATCAGTGTACTGATACTCAATATGAGTCGTCAGGATAGACTGATTGCTGACTTCATCATAGGTGTACTTCTTGCCATCGAGCTCGTAGTTAAAAGTCTGTCGATTTCCCAGCCCCTCTACCTTCCAGCCGGTACGGAATGAGTTCGCAGATACTGACGTCTGCAGCTTCTTCCCGGCATACCAGGCAAGTTTTACGTTTGTTGATCCGTCATCACAGAAAATATTCATTATCATTCCTTAGCCCAGACATCGATAACACTCAAAGTGAGTATTAACAAATATTCTCACGGCAGTGCAACTACTCACTTTGAGTTCCTTCGAGCATGATAATATCAAAACAAACTCATAATCAAATCATTTGAACATCGAAAACACATTATTTTAATATTACTTTGACATCAAAGTGAGTTGAGATGACTTTCACCAAAAAGCATCGCTATCGGTTGACATGACAGCCAAAAAAACTATTATCATGATATTGTTTTAATATTAAAAAGGGATTGCAATGATACTTACGATAGCTAACACAAAAGGTGGCGTAGGTAAGTCTACGCTCGCGGTCAACATTGCCGTAAAAAGAGCCCTTCAGGGGAAAAAAGTTTGGTTAGTCGATGGTGATAAACAGGGTTCGTCGCAAACAGCTATTTTGGTTCGTTCAGAGGACGGTGTTGAGCCAGGTATTGCTTGCTCGCATTACCCTGAAGGTCCGGTATTAAGGAGCCAGGTTTTACAACAGAAAGATAACTATGACGATATCATCATCGAATGCGGGGGCCGAGATTCCACTGCTATGAGGGCAGCTCTGACAATCACAGACGTCCTTTTAGTCCCTTCAGCACCGGGAAGTTTCGAAGCTTGGGCTATGGATGCCAACGCCGAGCTAATCAAAGAAGCGCGGAGCATAAGAGATGGGTTGGTCTGCTATTCGCTTTTGAACAAAGCAGATACTCAAGCCAGATCCTCCTACAACAGAGATATGCTGGAAATGATGGAAGAGTACAAAGAGGACATCCCAATCCTCGACAAAGTCATCTATCAAAGAAAAGTCTACGCCAATGCTGCAGGCAGTGGAAGAACCGTAAGTGAACTGAAATTACGTTCGCATGAAAAGATTGCAGTACAAGAGCTAGATACTCTCATATCAACACTATTTGAATAGTTAAATGCAATCAAAATAATATTAAAGTAATGTATAGGTGATATGAAATGGCGCTCCAAAAAAAACCCAAAAACCAGCAATCTGTTTCAAATAATGAGGCAGTAGAAAACTTCATAAACTCAGCCCCCGATGCAAAAATCCCCGCGTCGAAGGGAGTAGTTAAAGGTAAAAAACAGCAGATCACAATCACGATGGACCCTGAACTGATTAAGCGTATAGATGAAGCAGCTGCAGAGAACGGGCAATCCCGCGCTGCTTTCATTAATATGTCATGCATAAACATACTGGACTATGGTTTGCAAATTGCTGGCAAGAAGAAAATCAGCGACTAAAAACATCAAAACACAATGAAAGCAATATCTATTTGATGTTGTTTTAATATTAAAACAACATCAAATCAATCTTTTCTGATTCTTACTGTTATCTTAGATTTTTTTTATCATCGCAACAGCCTCAGCCCCAGACATCTGAAACTGCACCCTGTGCCTTGCTGCGACATCGAGAGCAAACACCTTCGTATACACCTCAGTTGAGCTGATGCTCTTATGCCCCATTAAACTCTGCAGTACCTTCAGTGGTATACCGGCATAAAGCATGTGCATGGCGTAGGAATGACGGAACGTGTGCGGTGTCACCGGCACGGAGAACGTCACCCCGTCGGCCGCTGCCGCTTCAACTGCTTCGCTGAGCCAGGTGCGGACCGTCCGATCGGTAATCTCCCAGATACGCGCCTTCTCGGTTCTGCCGCTTCGCTTATTGCGTCGTTCAAGAGGTATTTTCAGCGTGGCCACCATCATCTCCAGCTGGCTGACATAGTTCGCATCGGAAAGCGGAACCAGGCGATGCACCTGACTGCCGGCAGGCGATCGGCCGGCCGTTCGGGCCGCTTTCTCCGCCCGCTGCTTGAGTGTGGCCAGCTGCACGAACGGGTAGGGTGATGCCAGAGAAAAATCCCCTCGCGTCAGCGCCAGTGCCTCATTAATACGCGCGCCCGTATTCCACAGTGTTGCCAGCAGCATCTTGCGGTGCAGATCGGGAACATAGTGGAGCAGGGCACTCACTTCCGGAGCCAACAGGTATCTGGGCAGTTCGTCCTGAACGAGAGCCATCTGACGCAGGGCCAGCGCCGCCGGATAGTCGATGGACACAGGCAACTGAGCTACCGTTCCTGGCTGCTGCCCCAGGGTAACGAGTCCGGTCATCAGTGTGACTCTCCGGCTGACGATATATTCAGTGCTGATGCGATGATTTCCCGGTTTTCCTCATTACGCCAGTTACCGAAATAGTCAACTTCCTGACGCAGGGATATGTCAGCAGCCTCTATCAGGTTCGATATTTTCTGCAGGGTATTCTGCAGCTGCTGTGCTGATATCACCCGTGGCACATCATGTTCATCCACGCCGTTGCGGTGTACAAGATCATTTCGCCAGTCTGAGATGATGCCCAGTGGCTCAGTTGGCCAGACGGGAGGGATGTGCAGCACGGCCCCGAAATAGCGCTCAATGGTTTTAACGTTATGAAATGTCATTCGGGAAACATAATTTCGGGCTGCAGGCCTGAACAGTTCAACATCCATTGTGCGGGCGGCGGTTTTATCTTTATTAGTGACCTTAGGTGCGGATTTCAGATAGTACTCATTAAGGAAACGTTTAAGGGGCCAGTCATGCTCAAGCAGAGCCCTGGCGCAGTACATCAGGTACGCCTCCATTACAGTCACGGCATGGACGAAAGACATCCTGTACACCAGTTCAGGATGCTCCTTATCGAGTAGGATATACAGCTTCTTCAGCTCCTTCTTTGCGTGTATGTAACGCTGATGAACATTGTTCAGGGAAGCCACAAAGAGCCCGTGTTCATGTTCCCACTGAGCCTGATCGGCCATCGCTTCCTGCTCCCAGCAGTACAGGTTCGCGGCCTGCTCCCATTCTTCAGAGTTGGGATTAACATCCGGGTAATTCTCCTCAAGCCATTCATTAAACCGTTCAGCTTCCAGATCCTGCATATATTCCTTCATGCTACCCATATTGCTGTGACCTCTTATAGTGTCTTAATAAAGAAGAAATCCTGCCTTCCGTATGTATTCAGCGATCGGCAGCCAGTTCTTCAGCCAGCTTCACAAACCCTTTGTGCTCAGTCTGCAGGTAATGACTGTAAATCCGGGCATCACGTTCTGTCAGTTTTGATGGATTGCCGGTGAAGTAATGCTGCAGCACCGCAATACAGTGACTGTAGGTATCGAGATCGTATTCCCAGTCGCCCAGTTCCCCGACCGCATCCAGTTCCTGGCGAAAGACGTCATACTTCCGGCCGAGGACTTCAAGGCCGAGACTGGTGGCAGCATAAATATTGTTTTCGCTAGGTACAGCGATAGCATTACGGATCTTCTCAAACGCGTAACTGAAAGTATTTTTATCGTTCAGAGCGGTAAACATGTTCTTTCCTCAGTTGATTAATTAGCTGTGCAATTTTACCACACCTTAATCATCTCCGGATGAGAGGCACTCTGTTGCACAAGTGACTTTCACAAAACTAAATTTCACATAATGAAATAATAACCAAGCTTATAGCCACTCAATTAAATTACCGGATACCTGTTTTCCAGTGATCCGATTTTTTAGCTATAGCAATATTTCCGGAAGTGTACCACGCACACGGAATAAGCAAAGCGCCAAAATCCGCTGCCGCGCGCCGGGTCACGGGGGAGTGCGGAAACACAACATATAGCGTCATTAGCAGCTGAAAACACCGCTACATCTTGTGTCTGTGGGCCGCCGCGCGGAGGGGCGGGTGAGGAAGATCCGGAACCAGGGGTTTTCGGATCTCTGCGAGAAGAGAAAGAAACTAATACTACTGGAGCAATAATTATCAGTTATTGTTGCTTTAATTACATTATTGCCTGAAAGGCAACAATCATCACACTCTGTTGCAGAAATCAGCACACCGAAAAAGAAAGCCGCCCCTCTCATGCGTAACCCGTTACATGCGCTTCGGGTTCAGATCAAATATTGATTAACCCTTGACGGAAATAAAATGAAGCCGGTACGGGATCGCCGTAATATGAATAAAATTATTCAAAGCCTTCGGGCATTCATCAGCAACTGAATAAAGGTATCAAGGAATGTATCCTGTATTTGAGAATGGCTCCTGCTGGGTCAAGGTAGATTTTCATCTTCATACCCGTGCAGATAAAGAATTTCGCTATGCCGGAGAGTCCGACAGATATATTCGCGACTACGTCAGTGCCCTGAAAGCGGCTGGAGTGGGCGTCGGCGTGATCACCAATCACAATAAATTCGATCCCGGTGAGTTTAAGGCACTGCGCAAAGCCGCGCGCCGTGAAGGTATGGAGCTGCTTCCCGGCGTGGAGCTGTCCGTTAATGATGGCCAGGCCGGTGTGCATACGCTCGTGGTGTTTGCTGATGAGTGGTTTATCAATCCGCAGCAGACAAACCATATTGAAAGTTTCCTGACGGCCACGTTTGCGGGCGTTGATAATTTTGAGAACGAAAATGCCCGTTCAACAGAAAATATCACACAGACCATCCAGCGCCTTGACCGGTACGAACGGGATTACTTTATTGTGTTTGCCCACGTGGAGGCCCCTAACGGATTATGGGGCGGGCTGAGCCCTGGCAGGATTGGGGAGCTTTTTGATAACGAGCTTATCCGCCGGCGCGTGACGGGATTTCAGAAGGTGATGACCCACGACCTGCGGATCAAAATTAAGGGCGTGCTCGGTGAACGCTATCCTGCCGAAGTCCAGGGATGCGATGCCAAAACGCTGGATAACATTGGTGTCAGAAAAGTCGCCAGCTATCTGAAACTGGGGGATTACAGTTTTGAGGCTGTCCGCTTTGCGCTGCAGGATTTCCCGCACCGCGTCAGCAGGGAGAAACCGGCACTGAGCCACAGCCATATCCGCCAGATAGCATTCGAGGGAGCCGGTTCGCTGGGCGGAACTGTGGTGAAATTATCTCCGGAGCTGAACACCCTGATAGGGATCCGCGGCAGCGGCAAATCCTCCATCCTTGAAGGGATCCGGTATGCCCTGGACATTCCCTTTGGCGAGAAGGCTTCTGACCGCGATTACAAAGAAAATCTGGTCAGTAATTTACTCAAAAGCGGGGGGAAGATTACCGTTGAGGCCGTATGCCGTCACGGGCGGGCCTATCAGATAGTCCGTATCTTCGGTCAGGAGCCGCAGGTCATTTTTGACGGACAGGCCCGGCACGGGGTGGCGCTGCGGGAAACGGTGCTGCACAAGCCGGTGTATTTTGGCCAGAAAGATCTGTCCAATACCGGTGCCGGATTTGAACATGACCTGATTGAAAAACTGGTCGGGGAGCGCCTGGCCGCCGTGCGGAACAAAATCCGCCAGCAGGAAGACGCCGTCCTTGACAGGTTACGCGAGTATCGTCGTCTGAAAACATCAGGAGAAACACTCTGTGAATGGCAGGCGAAAGAGAAGGATGCGCAGTTTCGCCTGCGCTTTTATGCCCAGCACGGTATGGAAGAAAAACTGGCGCGTCAGACCACCTTCGGACGGGATGAGCGCTACCTCAGCAGTACCACTGCACGGGCAACCCGGGCGCTGGACAGTCTGCAGGACGTGATCAGGGAAAAACTCGATGAGCTGAAGCAGGATCAGAAACATGAGTCCGCCCATAACCAGGCGGATATTGATGATTATCGTGAGGGATATGACCGCTTTACCGCGCATCTCGGCTCCCTGAACACCATCGTGGACGGCGCCCGCCGGCTTCTCAGAGAACTCGATACGAAGCAGCAGGCTTTTCTGGAGAAAAAGCTGGCGCTGACGGAGGAATTTGCCGAAATAGAGCGTGGCCTAGCTGAAGAGCTGCGGCTGGCAGGCGTGGAAAAAGCCGATCCGGCTGACTTTCTGAAGCTGAAGGCCGGGCTGGAACTTGCGCAACAGAAAATTGCCGAGCTGACCCGGGCTAAAAGCAGTCAGGCGTTACTGGAGAAAAATCTGACAGAAGCGCTGAGCCGATTACATGAACTGTGGGTGGAAGAATATCAGGAAATTGAAGCCGTACTGGCCGGCATCAGCCAGGCCGGTTCGCCTCTGAAGATCGTGCCGTGCTTTGCAAACGACAAAAAAGCCATGCAGGCCGTTCTGAAAGAGGCCTTCACCGGCAGCCGGCTGCGGGAAAGTACCTACCAGACCGTGGCTGACAGCTTCAGAGATTTTGGCGAGCTCTGGCTGAACAGGGATAAACTGCCGGGGATTATCAGCGGTTCTGCAGAGACATTCAGCATGTATCTGGAACAGCAGATAGAATCGCTGATTGTCTGGCAGATCCCGAATACCTACACCATTGAATTCCGGGGTAAGCCCCTTGAACAACATTCGCTGGGTCAGCGCGCCTCCGCTTTAATGCTGTTTGTTCTGAATCAGCAGGATAATGATGTGGTTATCATCGATCAGCCCGAAGACGACCTGGACAATCAGACGATTTATGACGACGTGATTAAAATCATCCGGGCAATGAAACCCCGTACCCAGTTTATCTTTGCCACTCATAATGCCAACATCCCGGTGCTGGGAGATGCAGAGAATGTTTGTGCCTGTAAATATGCAGGCGGAAAGATCCAGACATCCGCTGGCGGCGTGGATGCCCCGCCTGTACAACAGCACATCATTTCTGTGATGGAGGGAGGGCGTGAGGCCTTCGAGCGACGCAGGGAAGTTTATGGCTCGTGGCTCAGCAAAACCTGATTCCATCATGCTTAAGGGCATGCAGAAAAAGCCGCAAATGCGGCTTTTTCAATTTTCCGATTATACCGCTTTTCGGATCTGCGAGAGAGTTGAGAAGAATTATTTCCATTTTGGAGAGGATAGGTAGACGATTGTTACTCGTTTTGGACAAGTCAGCCTGAAGGAAAATCAGCGACGAACCGGCACTGATTATTTGCATCCTGAACGTCTGTCCTTACCTCTGACATTGCGACCATCCTTAAAGCCCGCTTTACGCAACATCAGACGTTAGTAAGTCATTCTCAATATTGCTCTAATCAAAGTGAATCCCCAGATCTGATGCAATTTATGCAAATCAAATGCTCCAGAAGACGGCTGGCAGACTATCAACAGGATATCTGTATGGCCACTCTTGCACTCTGCATTCCGATTGACGCCGCATCGTAAGTTGAAGTTTGCTAATCTTTGAGATGTAGTACCCTCTATACAGTGCGGATTTTAATTAATGGAATAAATGATTATGAGTGAAAATGATACAATCCAAAAGAAGTCTAAAAGCCAGATTAACAAAGCGGTATTCTTTACATCTGCTTTGTTAATTTTCCTTCTTGTCGCCTTTGCCGCCGTATTCCCGGATGTCGCCGACAAAAATTTTAAACTACTTCAGCAACAAATCTTCACGAATGCCAGCTGGTTCTACATCCTTGCAGTGGCCCTGATTCTACTGAGTGTCTCGTTCCTGGGACTCTCACGCTACGGTGATATCAAACTGGGTCCGGACCATGCACAGCCTGATTTTAGCTATCACTCCTGGTTTGCGATGCTTTTCTCGGCAGGGATGGGGATCGGCCTGATGTTCTTTGGCGTTGCTGAACCTGTGATGCATTATCTTTCACCTCCTGTCGGCACTCCAGAGACCGTTGCGGCAGCGAAGGAAGCAATGCGCCTGACGTTCTTCCACTGGGGCCTGCACGCATGGGCAATCTATGCCATTGTGGCACTGATCCTGGCCTTTTTCAGTTACCGTCACGGTCTGCCTTTAACGCTGCGTTCCGCACTTTATCCCATTATTGGCGAGCGCATATACGGACCTGTAGGCCATGCGGTTGATATTTTCGCCGTTATTGGCACCGTCTTTGGCGTTGCGACATCGCTGGGGTACGGTGTTTTGCAGGTGAATGCTGGTTTGAATCATCTTTTCGGGGTGCCTATTAATGAAACGGTGCAGGTGATTCTAATCGTTGTCATCACTGGTTTAGCGACGATTTCGGTGGTGTCCGGCCTGGACAAGGGAATACGTATACTGTCTGAGCTCAACCTGGGCCTGGCAGTGCTGCTGCTGGCGCTGGTCCTGTGTCTGGGACCAACCGTGCTTCTGCTGAAGTCATTTGTGGAAAATACGGGCGGTTATCTTTCTGAACTGGTGAGTAAAACTTTTAACCTTTATGCGTATGAACCTAAGTCGAGCAACTGGCTGGGGGGCTGGACATTACTGTACTGGGGATGGTGGCTTTCATGGTCGCCGTTTGTGGGGATGTTCATCGCAAGAGTCTCGCGCGGTCGAACCATTCGCGAGTTTGTCACCGGCGTGCTGTTTGTTCCCGCCGGCTTCACGCTCATGTGGATGACGGTGTTTGGTAACAGCGCAATCTATCTCATTATGAACCAGGGGGCGGCTGATCTCGCCAATACCGTTCAGCAGGATGTCGCGCTGGCCCTGTTTAATTTCCTGGAGCATTTCCCGTTTTCTTCCGTGCTGTCATTTATTGCAATGGCGATGGTCATTGTCTTCTTTGTCACCTCGGCTGACTCCGGGGCAATGGTTGTTGATACGCTGGCATCGGGTGGCGTCGCTAACACGCCTGTATGGCAGCGAATTTTCTGGGCCTCGCTCATGGGGATTGTGGCAATCGCACTGCTGATTGCGGGGGGACTGAGCGCGCTGCAAACCGTGACAATAGCGAGCGCATTACCTTTCTCAGTGATTTTACTGATATCCATATACGGATTATTAAAAGCCCTGCGTCGGGATTTGACCAAGCGTGAAAGCCTGAGCATGGCGACTATTGCTCCGACTGCAGCGCGTAACCCGATTCCATGGCAGAGACGCTTGCGCAATATCGCTTATCTGCCAAAGCGCTCTCTTGTGAAACGCTTTATGGGCGACGTTATCCAGCCCGCCATGACGCTGGTTCAGGAAGAACTGAATAAACAGGGAACGATAAGCCATATAAGTGATACTGATGACGAACGAATTCGGCTTGAAGTCGATTTGGGCAATGAGCTGAACTTTATTTATGAAGTGAGACTTCGTGGCTATAACTCACCGGCTTTCGCCATGGCTGCAATGGACAATGACGAGCAGCAAGCTGAGCAACATCGATATTATCGCGCTGAGGTCTATCTGAAAGAAGGCGGTCAAAACTATGATGTGATGGGCTGGAATCAGGAACAGCTGATTAATGACATACTGGACCAGTACGAAAAACACCTGCACTTCCTGCACCTCGTTCGTTAATACAAAAATGCCGTCCTGCCGGGCGGCATTTATTTTCCCGAACTTAATACAAGGATATGCTGAATGATTTCACGCTGGCAATGGATTCTCAGGCAGACACTTAAAAAGCTATGGTTCAGGGCAACGTTATTCGCAATGGTAGCAATAATAACGGCCCTTTTATCTATTCTTTTTAGATCAATGATCCCAGAGTCAGTATCAGTGAAGGTTGGTGCGGAAGCAGTTGATAATATTCTGAACATACTGGCATCGAGTATGCTGGCGGTGACCACATTTTCACTGAGTATCATGGTCACCGCTTACGGTTCAGCCACTACTAATGTGACGCCCAGAGCCACGCGTTTAGTTGTAGAAGACGTAACCACACAAAATGTACTGGCCACTTTTATCGGTTCTTTTCTCTTCAGCCTGGTAGGGATTATTGCCCTCAATATGGGAGCCTACGGAGAAAGGGGTAGAGTCATTTTATTCATTGTAACACTGGTTGTCATTGCCTTAATAATCATCACATTGCTTCGCTGGATACAGCATTTGACCTCTCTGGGCAGGGTAGGTGAGACAACAGCAAAAGTAGAACAGGCGGCGATCGAGACATTTATTGCGAGAGCAAAAAGTCCATGTCTTGGCGGATATCCATGGCTTGAGAACAATGAACAACCAAAAGGAACTGTTGCCGTATATCCGGAGAAAATTGGCTATGTTGAATATATTGACATGGTCAAGCTCGGCAGTCTGCTGAGCAATGATCCTCGTCATGTATATCTTGTGGCGCAGCCAGGCAGTTTCATACATCCATCGATGCCAGTTTTGTACCTGAGTTCTGGTCAGGAGTCATCAATCTGTACCGATTTACTTGAAACGATCATTGTCTCGGATGTGCGTTCATTTGCTCAGGATCCCCGATTCTGTCTCAGCGTCATGGCCGAAATAGCCTGCAGGGCCCTTTCGCCCGCAGTAAACGATCCCGGTACTGCGATTGATGTCATTGGCAGAGGTGTTCGAATACTCTCCGCTTACGCGCAGAATAAAATAGATGAAACTGAAGTGATATATCCTTCAGTACATGTTGCGCCACTTCAGATCAAAGACCTACTGGAAGACTTTTTCTTACCTGTTGCACGTGATGGTGCGAGTATGAGGGAGATTCAGATAAGAGTCCTTAAAGGACTGTCTATGCTGAGTAAGGGTTGGCCTGGGATGTTTGCTGAAGCCGCACATATACTGGCATCTGAAACATTAGAGCATGCAACTCGTACTGATCATATAGCCCATGACGAATATCTTATAAAATCAATTTATTATAATTTATTCAGTGGCGAAAATCCTAATAAAAAACCATAGTTGCGGGACAAAGGATTTGTCCTCTGGCAAGGTGAAAGCAAAGCATTCCAGTGAGAATGAGCGTCTACTTTGAGCTGTGATTTCAACTGATGGACGCAACACAATTATTGAACTCACAGCGTGAAGCGGACGTAGCTAATTTTGCACAGCCCTCGATTAGAAAATTTAAGAATCCAGCCTTCAATGGTGTCATGGCGACAGGCAATACTCCAGTCCAGTGGCATATGAAGCCACATTGTCGCTGCCGGGAATTTGTTTCACCCATTATCGCACCGGAGAACAGGCAGAAGACGAAGCAGCGCTTATGGCAGCGATCCTTGCAGATGCAATGAATGCCGGAGCTGAACGAATGGCACAGAGTTCACGGGATGTCACCATTCACCGGATGATGGTCATGGTGGAGCGTCATTTACGCGCTGCAATCTATGCATCTACCACCTCGGTACTAGTCGACGCGCAGCAGGACCATCCTTTTGCCGCAATCTGGGGGGATGGTCACGTATCATCCTCGGACGGACAGTTCTTCCCGGCTGGCGGACGGGGTGAAGCCAGCCTTGAATACAATGCAAAATACGGCAAGCGGCCAGGCGCGTCGATTTATGGCTTTTTGTCGAACTGGTTTGCGTCCTTTTTCTCCAGAATGATCCTGGCCTCTGAGAGTGAGGCGCCTTACGTACTCGACGGTTTGCTTCACAACGAAAGTTCTGTGGAGATTCATGAGCATGCCACTGATACTGCCGGTGCGACTGAAACAACATTTTCGATGTTTCACTCCTTTGGCTACAGGCTCATACCCCGCATTCACAACCTCGGGAGTCGCAGGCTGTACGTCATTACGCCCTCAGAGGAGTACAGGCCACTTGATGCTCTGATTGCCGGAAGGGCCAGGATGGATGTTATAGAGCAACGCTGGGATGAAGTGCTGCGGCTTAAGGCTTCGATCGGAGCTGGTCTGATGCCACCGTCGTTGATACTAAAAAAGCTGGCTGCCTCCCCCAGACAAAACAGGCTCAACCAAGCCCTGCGTGAAATGGGACGTATTGAACGCTCTATTTTTATCTGTGACTGGCTGCTTGATACCCGCTTACGTCGCAGATCGCATGCCATCCTTAACAAAGGTGAAAGTCGTCAAGTGCTTGCCCGCGCCATAATGGTACTGGATTAAGCTGATGAAGCCCATGGACCCGCCACCGGCGATGGTCGCCAGCGCCATTCTCGGGCACCGCCACGATGCTCCAGCTCTTGCCCGACTGCAGGAAGCCGGGGATTAATCTACCCGTGTTTTCCGGTTTCAGCCCCCGCCCGCTTAAAAAACTGTTCACGGCTAACCAGTGCTGGACGTCTTTCCTCGACGCCGGTGGTTTGCGCGGTATCGAAGTCGAAGCCGTCACCAAAATGCTCGCCTGCGGGACCCGCATCGGCGGCGTGAAGGAATATGGCTGCGATAATCCTGACTGCCACCATGTTAAATATATCACCAACGCCTGCCACAGCCGTACCTGCCCCTCCTGCGGGAAAAAGGCCACTGACCTCTGGATTGCCGCTCAGCTTAACCGCCTGCCGGACTGCGACTGGATACACCTGGTCTTCACCCTCCCCGACTCGCTGTGGACTCTGTTTGAGGTCAACCGCTGGCTGCTCAACGACCTCTGCCGCCTCGCTGTCGATAACCTGCTGAATGCCGCCGGCAAAAGGGCGCTGGATATCGGTATTTTCTGCGCGATTCACACTTATGGACGTCGTCTCAACTGGCACCCTCATGTCCACGTATCTGCCACCTGCGGCGGCATCAATGCGCTCGGAAAGTGGAAGAAAATCAGCTTCCGCAAGGATGCCATGCGCACCCGCTGGATGTGTAATATCCGCCAGTTGCTGCTGAGCGTCTGGTCTGAAAGTATTGCAATACCATCCTCTCTCACCCATATCACCACCGAATCACAGTGGCGCAGCCTGGTTCTGACCACCGGCGGCGATTACTGGCATGTATACATGTCAAAAAAGACGGTCGGGGGCAAAAACACCGTGAAATACCTGGGCCGTTACCTGAAAAAGCCGCCGATTGCAGGCTCGCGGCTGGCACACTATGCCGGAGGCACCATGCTGATCTTTCGCTACCACGACCACAATACGGGAAAGCAGGCCACGGAAACGCTGACGCAGCGGGAAATCGTGGCGCTGCTGAAACAGCACATCCCGGAGAAGTTTTTACGGATGGTGCGCTATTTTGGTTTTCTGGCCAACCGGGTGTGCGGAGAAAAGCTGCCGGTGGTCTACAGCGCGCTGGGGATGGAAAAACCGGAGCCGAAGGTGTGCTATGCGCAGATGAGTAAGCAGTTCCTGCGGCGAGACCCGTTTGAATGCGTGCTGTGTGGAGGCAGGATGGTCTACCGTCGTGCAATATCGGGGCTGAATGTGGCAGGGCTGAAGAAAAATGCGCGGGATATCAGTCTGCTGAGGTATATCCCAGGCTGATGCAGAATAAATGTGCCTGTAATTCGGGGGGGAGTATAAAAAACAGCCCGCCGCGGTATAAAAATCGACCTCGTGTAGAGAGAAATACCGGAGTGATGGGAAAAACGGTTTACCGCACGAGGCATAAGTTGCGGACAGCAGTATCGCCTAGTTTTTCAATTTACTATACGTCAAGGTTCTTAGTGAGCCGTTTTTAAAAGAAATGATAAGATAACATTGTTTATAAATTGTTGATGTTTGATTTAGTAGCATATGAAATCCAGCAGCTTTATAGGGTTTTCCTTTTATCTCTGCTTGCTGGGTTCCAGAAACGTTAAATTTTAAACGGAGGGGGCTTTTGTTTAAGGCAAATCATGTTCCGGTATTAATGTATCATCATGTCAGCCATTGCCCTGGGCTGGTTACACTTTCTCCCGAGACATTCCGGAAACAAATGAAATGGTTGGCTGAAAACAACTGGAAAACACTGTCATCAGATGAACTGGAGTTTTTTTATCGGGGTGGAAAACTTCCCCGTAAAAGCGTTATGTTGACATTTGATGATGGATACCTTGACAACTGGTTTCAGGTATATCCTTTATTAAAAGAGTTTAATCTTAAAGCACATATTTTTTTAATTACCGGTTTTATTGGGAATGGTCCGGTTCGTCACTCTCCTGGAAAGGAATATTCTCATCGCGATTGCGAACATCAAATAGCAACCGGGAATGCTGATAATGTTATGCTTCGCTGGTCTGAAGTGAACGAAATGTTGCAATCTGGTCTGGTCGAATTTCATCTTCATACGCATACTCATACACGTTGGGATAAAAAGTTCAGTTCACGAGAAGAACAGTGTAAACATCTTCGACAGGACTTATTGAGCGGGAAAGAATATTTAAAAGAAATGACAGGGAAATGCAGTAAACATTTGTGTTGGCCGGAAGGTTATTATAACAAGGATTATATTCAGGTCGCTGAAGAACTTGGATTCTATTATTTATATACAACAGAAAGAAGAATGAATGCTCCTGCTAAAGGAACTGCTCGGATAGGAAGAATAAGCACCAAGGAACGGGAGAATTGTGCATGGCTGAAAAGACGACTTTTTTATTATACAAGACCGTTTTTTTCATCGTTGCTGGCCCTTCATAAGGGGCCAAGATTACCGGATGATTAATAATGAATATACTATTTACGGAATCATCACCGAATATAGGTGGTCAGGAATTACAGGCTGTTGCTCAAATGAAGGCCCTGAAGAAAATGGGGCATTCAGTTATGCTTGTCTGCAGGGAAAACAGCAAAATTGCTTTTGAAGCCAGTAAGTTTGGAATTGATATCACATTCGCGTTATTTCGAAACAGTCTTCACATTCCTACTGTATGGAGATTACTCGGAATAGTTCATAGTTTTCAGCCCGATGCAATCGTTTGTCACAGTGGACATGATAGCAATATTGTTGGTTTGGTACGGTTATTCACCAGGAAACATCCATTCAGAATTATCAGGCAAAAGACATATTTGACACGAAAAACAAAAGTTTTTTCAATAAATCATTTTTGCGATGAGGTGATTGTTCCCGGAACAAGTATGAAGACACATCTGGAGCAGGAAGGATGTCGAACTCGGGTTACTGTTGTGCCTCCAGGCTTTGATTTCCAGAAATTATACGTTGATTCCCGAAACAGTTTGCCTCCGAGTGTTCTTTCCTGGCTGGCGTCCCGAAGGGGATGCCCCGTTATTGCTCTGGTAGGAATGTTGCGCCCGGAAAAAGGGCACGAATTTATGTTGAATTTACTGTTCCATTTAAAAATGAATGGACGACAGTTCTGTTGGTTGATTGTGGGGTTTGGTTCGCCTGAACTGCGGGAGCATTTACAGTATCAGATTGGCAGTATGGGCATGCATGATGATGTTTTTATTGCTGACAATGTTTTTCCTGCCGCCCCCGTATATCGGGTTGCCAGTCTGGTGGTTCTGCCTTCAGAAAACGAATCTTTTGGTATGGTACTGGCAGAAGCATCGGCATTTTCTGTGCCTGTAGTGGCCAATCAGATTGGTGGAATCCCTGATGTTATTCAGAACAACCAGACCGGGACATTGTTACCAGCAGGTAATAAGCACGCATGGATGTGCGCCCTGAATGATTTTTTTAATGACCCTGGGCGTTTTTATCAGATGGCTCGCCTGGCAAAACAGGATATAGAAGAGCGGTTTGATATTAATAAAACTGCGTTAAAAATTCTCACATTAGCGAAGCACAAGTAACAATATGTTTTCTGTAAGTAACTTATCATTTATCGGTTTCCTTAAAAGGATTGCTTTTTCCTCAGATTCACTACCGGGGAAGTGGGAACACAGAAAATTTCGGTTCATGTACATTTTGCGATGTGCTATAAATCCGGTTGCCAGTATTCGATATTATTACGAACTGCGTTCCTTGCAGTGCATTGAGGATATTCTGGCAATACACCCCACGTTGCCAGCAAGAATTCATCGCCCTTATTTGCATAAAGGGGGAAGCGCCTGGACCCGGGGACAATATATTCTTGAGCATTATCGCTTTGTGCAAAATTTGCCAGAAAAATATTCTGAATTTTTGTTTCCACAAAAATCGGTATCATTAGTCCAATTCATCGGGAAAGATGGAGAGAATTTTGATATCCAGTGTTCTCCCAGTGGTTTTGACCGGGAAGGAGAGTTGACGTTGTCATTGTTTTTCAATAAAACAGTGATTGCCCGGTTAACATTTTCAGTCATTCTGACTCAAAATGGATACACCGCTTTTATTGGCGGATTGCAGGGAGCCCCTAAAAATACCGGACCTGATGTTATTCGGTGCGCAACCCGGGCCTGTTATGGGCTTTTCCCAAAACGGATTATTTTTGAAGCATTTTGTGCGTTGATGAAAGCTTGTAATGTCTCTGAGTGTCTGGCAGTCAGTGAGCACAGTCATGTTTTCCGGCAATTGAGATACCGGTATCAGAAACGCAAAACCTTTGTTGCGGTCTACAGTGATTTCTGGGAGTCTGTAGCAGGAAAAACCTGTGGTGACTGGTACAGATTACCAACACAGGTGGTTCGAAAGCCGCTAAGCGATATAGCCAGTAAAAAACGCTCTGAGTACCGAAAACGATACGCTTTGCTGAATTATATCCATGAAACTACTATCCGCTCTTTGGATGCATATCCTGTAAACTCAGAACATCAGGACGGCTTTGTTGAATAAATCAGATTTCGGGTAAGTCTCCCCCGTAGCGGGTTGTGTTTTCAGGCAATACGCACGCTTTCAGGCATACCTGCTTTCGTCATTTTGGGGTCCGCTTGGAAAACGGAATCTATGGTCACTCCCGTTTTTGCAACACCGATTTTGACGACAAGTTGGCTTGCTTGAATCTATCCGGCGTCTGAATGGGATTTTATTCCCGCGCCTTGATGAGTTCCGCGCCTGATGAACCTCCAGAAAATATACGGCTTCAATGAGCCTTTCCGTTTTACAGGTTCCTCAACAGGCCGGTGGGCCGTTAGTATCATCAATATCAGTATTCGCAAAACCAGATCAGTAATTCTTTAAACCGGTGTATTTCTGCCGTTATGCTACATAAGTTTGCTGTCGTGCCGTTAGGGCCCAGGCTATTCTGGCCAGCTTGTTTGCCAGAGCACAAGTGACGACAAAGTTGCTTTTCCGGCACAGTAAATCCCTGACCCAATCGGCCAATTTGCCAGACTGGTGTTCCAGTTTTTGTATGAATACCCTGGCACATTGAACCAACAAAGTTCGGATCTTTTTATTACCTCGCTTACTAATTCCCAGCAATGTCGTCCTACCTCCCGTGCTGTACTGCCGAGGTACAAGCCCTGTTGCCGCCGCAAAGTCACGGCTGCTGGCGTACTGCTTCCCGTCGCCAATCTCAGTTGAAATAGTACTCGCTGTCAGTGTTCCGACGCAGGGAATGCTCAGCAAGCGCTGTCCAACCTCATCTTCGTCCAACTTTCGTTTCAACTGGGATTCCAAATCTTTAATCTGCTCAACAAGATAGTGATAATGCTGTTGTAATTTCAGCAATAACTGGCTGAGGTAAAGAGGCAAACTATTATCCTCAAGAATGGTACTCAGTCGGCTAATAACGGCAGCTCCTCGGGGAACGCTAATGCCAAATTCCAGCAGAAAAGCATGCATTTGATTGGTTGTTTTTACCTTATCCTGAACCAGGGATTCACGGACACGATGCAGAGCCCGCATTGCCTGCTGAGATTCCGTTCTGGGCTGCACAAAACGCATAGACGGACGCGATGCAGCTTCACAAATAGCTTCGGCGTCGACAAAGTCGTTTTTATTGCTTTTAACGAACGGGCGGACAAATTGTGGTGATATCAGCTTTGGGGAATGCCCCAACTCTTCCAACTTGCGTGCCATAAAGTGAGAACCGCCACAGGCTTCCATTGCGATGGTTGTAGCGGGGCATGTCGCCAAAAATTCGATCAACTTTGGCCGGGTAAATTTTTTACGGTAAACAGCCTTCCCGCGACGATCCTGGCAATGAATATGGAAAGAGTTTTTACCCAGATCGATACCAATGAGCGCAATGTTTTCCATGATAGTTCTCCGAATGAAAGCCTGTCCTCAGCATAGTACCGGGAAGGAGGGAGTGACCATCTCATTAAATAAAGCACGCTAAGCCGGTGGCAGCGGTCGCAATGGCCTGAACTTCCCCGCACCGACCTTGGCACTGCTGCGCCATAGGTAATCGCCGGTCAGGTTGATATGCTCCCACCCCAGCGGGGACAGATAGGGCGAATGATTGGATCACCGCCTTGCCGTCGCTGCTCGCAGCAGCCAGCTTCATGGCCAGCGCCGCCTCGTGAGTCTGCGCGTCAAAGTTTCTGAACTTGGTCGCATCAGCGCCGAGGTAAGCAAGGATGCGCATTTTTTCAGTAAGCGGTGGCTCGGGGTGTGCAGCAACTTTTGGGGCGAGCTGAACGACCTGAACCCATTCCTCCTGCGAAATCGCACCGGTAATAGCCTGCATGTTGCGCCCGAGTTCCTGCATGATCTTGCGTAGCGCCAGTGGCTCAACCTGGGTAGCGTCACCAGCCCAAGCTGGCAACAGAAAACCCCATAAAAGCAGGCAGGCCGTAACGGTCAGGGTGATAGTTCCAAATGCGTGGCTGTGTTTGCGGTGGGTCATGAAATTCTCCTGTAATTCAATCGTTCTCTCATTCGAACTCCCGCCCTTCGCCAGCTTCCTCATGGGTCACGCCGTCGCGGATGTGGTAGATGCGCTTGAATGTGGGGATGATCTTTTCGTCATGGGTGACGACGATGATGGCGGTCTCGAACTTCCGGGCCATGTCGTTGAGGATGCGGATTACAGCCATGGCGCGCTCGGAATCCAGCGGCGCAGTGGGTTCATCGGCCAGGATCACCGGCGGACGATTGACCAGTCCGCGCGCGATGGCGACCCGTTGCTGCTCGCCACCGGAGAGTTGCGAGGGCATTGCGCGAGCTCGGTGTTGCACATCAAGCGCTGTGAGCAATTCCAGTGCCTTCGCGCGCGACTCTCCATTCGCGACGCCTGCAAGCATCGGCAGCAGCGCCACGTTGTCGGTGACATCGAGAAACGGAATCAGGTACGGCGCCTGGAAAACGAAACCGATCTTGTCACGCCGTAAGGCGCGCAGGTCGCGGACTTTCCAGCCATCGGCGTAGATCACTTCATCGCCCAGCGTCATGCGACCGGCGGTCGGTTCGATCACCGCACCCAGACACTTGAGCAGCGTGCTCTTGCCGGACCCGGAAGGGCCGATCAGTCCCACCACTTCACCAGGCGCAACATGCATATTCACGTCTCTCAAGGCAAAGACAGCGGTGTCACCATCGCCATACCGCTTGCTTAAACTTTCGATGTGTATCCCTTTGCTACTCATCTCAACCTCCAATGGCTTCGGCCGGATCAACCTTGAGTGCTATGCGAATGGCGACGAGGCTAGCTAGAACGCAGATCACGAGCACGGCAAAAAAACCGGCGACAGAATCCATTGGCGTGAGCAGGACATATTTTGGAAAAGCCGGTGCTGAAAAGGTGGCTGTGATCTTGCCGACCACGAAGCCAATCACGCCCAGGGCGAGCGCCTGCTGCATGATCATCGCGGCGATGGTTCGGTTGCGTGTGCCGATGAGCTTCAACACCGCGATCTCACGGATTTTGTCCATCGTCAGCGAATAGATGATGAAGGCAACGATGGCCGCGCTAACGATGGCCAGAATCACAAGGAACATGCCGATCTGCTTGGCCGAGGTGGCGATCAGCTTGCCGACGAGGATGTCTTCCATCTGTGCCCGGGTGTAGACCGTCAAACGCTTCCAGCGCTGGATGGATTCGGCAACCTCGTCCGGCGCATGACCAGGTTTCAGAGTGACCAGCACGGCATTGACGAACGCGTTGCTGCTCTGTGAAGCAATCACGGCATCCAGCAAACCTGGATCACCGGGTCGATTGAAGACCGGGTTGGCTTCGGTGCGACGCCGGCTTTGCCAGATGGCATCGTTGTCCTTGAGGAACTGGGCCTCCTGGGCATCTTTGAGCGGAATGAATACCATCGGGTCGCCGCTGGACGACACCATGCGCCGTGTCAGCCCCACGACGGTGTAATGATTGCGGCGAATGGCAAGACGATCTCCCAGTTTGAAGCCGGTGGCGATGTCGGCCACAGCCTCGTAGTGACCGCGCGTGATCTGGCGTCCAGCGACGAGATAAGGAGGCCATCCGGGTGTAGCCCCCAACGCACCGGGCGCGATGCCGACCACCATGGTGCGTACATCACTCTCGCCCTTGCGTACCTGCATGGTCAGGTAGGTCGCGTTCGCTGCCTGTGAGACTCCCGGCATGGCGAGAATGGCGCGATACACGTCATCGTTGAGGCTGGACGACTCCGCATAAGGACCCAGAGTATCCTTTTGCACCACCCAAAGGTCAGCGCCACTGTTGTCGAGCAACGCCTTGCCGTCGTCCACCATGCCTCGGTACACCCCAGCCATGACTAGGGTGACGCCGATCAGCAGACCCAGACCGATGCCGGTGAAGACGAATTTCCCCCAGGCATGGAGAATGTCGCGGCCGGCCAGGCTGATCATCGTGAAACTCCCGGGATATGCTCGACCACATGGATGCGGCTGCGCGCCGTCAGTGCCTTTTCGCTATAGGTCACAACCTGGTCCCCATTCTTGAGCCCTTCGCGCACCTGCACGTAACCATTGAGGTCGGAAGTGCCGAGCTTGACCGGGGAGAAATGCAGATCACCATCCACGATTTGCCAGACACCAACTTTATCGCCTTCACGCTGGACGGCAGCGTTGGGGATCAGTGGAGCGGCCGGAAGCGCCGGCAAGTCAACCGTGACTTCGGCCAGTTCACCCACTGGTGGCAAAGGTTCTGGTTTGTTATCGAATGTCACCTTGGCAAGCGTTTCCTCGGTTACCGCGTCGGCCTTGGGTTCCACCCGCAGCACGCGACCTTTCAAGGTCTGGCCACCACGCGAACGCAGGACGATATGAGCCGGCAGCCCCCCAGCCAGCCCCGATGCGCTGATCTGGTCGAAGCGCACATTGATCCACAAACTCTTGGGGTCGATCACTTCCACCACGGCCTGGCCCGCGACGATGGTCGTGCCGGGATCGGCATCGCGCACGGCGACTACACCGTCGACCGGCGCGATCAGGCGCAGATTGCTCCGCTGCGCGACGAGTGCTTCGCGGTCGGAGCGTGCCCGGGCAATATCTTCCCGAGCGGCGGATAGGGCGGCATCGGCGATCTGCAGTTCCTGCCGCTTGGTGGTGACGATTTCCTCGCTGGTCGAGCGCACCGCAAACAATTGCTCATAGCGGCGCGCCTGGGTTTGCGCGTAGGCTTGCCGGGCTTCTGCCTCGCGCAAAGCCGCTTCCGCCCGCTTGAATACAGACTCCTGTGAGCGCACCCGATCATCAAGGTCGACCGGCTCCATCTCGCCGAGCACCTGTCCGGCCTTGACCTGGTCGCCTACATGCACCTCCAGGCGTTTGACGCGCCCGGCAAACGTCGGTCCGATCTTGTAGGTGTAGCGCGCCTCCACCGTGCCGATGCCGAACAGCGCCGGTGTGATAGCCTGTGATTCCACGCTTGCCACCGTCACAGCGACCGGGGCGAGCGGCCCTGATCGCAGACCGACATAAATAAAAAGCACCAGCAAAGGAATGATGACGGCAAGCAGTGCCAGGGTGCGGCCTTGCAAGGGTAACTTTTTCATTGCGCACTCCTTATGCCACGCCGATAAATTGCAAAGACGCGCGGCGCATCGCGGTGCATACGTCCCACATCACCCGCCAACAGCGATTGCATGACCAAGCCCTGGATCGTGCCAATGAACAGCGTTGCCGCCGCCTCGTTGTCAAGCGAGGGAGACAACTCGCCGCTGGCCTTGCCTTTCTCGATGAGACGATGCAAACGTTCGCCGTAGCGCTGAATCAAGGTTTGCACCATGCGCTTGGCCGGTGTCGATTCGGCACGCTGAAGCTCACCAAACATCATTCTTGGCACGCCTGGGTGCTCAGCTACGAATTCGATATGACTCATGAACATCGCCTCCATGGCTGCCAAGGGCGACTCGATTCCTTGTGCGGATCGATCGATTCTGGCTAATAGGCGCTCTGCTACCCACTCCATGACCGCCTGCCAAATGGCTTCCTTGTTCGGGAAGTGCCGAAACAGCGCACCCTGGGTCAAGTTCATGTGTTTAGCGATAGCCGCAGTGGTTATCTCGCTTGGGTTTTGTGAACCGGCAAGCGCCACGACGGACTCGACAGTTACGGCACGACGTTCATCGGCCGGCAGATGCTTTGGATGGGTGTCCACGAGCACTCCTTGTAAGATAGTAATTGATTACTATCTTACCACAAGAGGCAACTCAAACAAGAGAAAACCCGACGTACTCGTCAATATCTAGAGTCTGCAATGGGCTTAACGTGCTTTATTTAATGAGATGGTCACTCCCTCCTTCCCGGTACTATGCTGAGGACAGGCTTTCATTCGGAGAACTATCATGGAAAACATTGCGCTCATTGGTATCGATCTGGGTAAAAACTCTTTCCATATTCATTGCCAGGATCGTCGCGGGAAGGCTGTTTACCGTAAAAAATTTACCCGGCCAAAGTTGATCGAATTTTTGGCGACATGCCCCGCTACAACCATCGCAATGGAAGCCTGTGGCGGTTCTCACTTTATGGCACGCAAGTTGGAAGAGTTGGGGCATTCCCCAAAGCTGATATCACCACAATTTGTCCGCCCGTTCGTTAAAAGCAATAAAAACGACTTTGTCGACGCCGAAGCTATTTGTGAAGCTGCATCGCGTCCGTCTATGCGTTTTGTGCAGCCCAGAACGGAATCTCAGCAGGCAATGCGGGCTCTGCATCGTGTCCGTGAATCCCTGGTTCAGGATAAGGTAAAAACAACCAATCAAATGCATGCTTTTCTGCTGGAATTTGGCATTAGCGTTCCCCGAGGAGCTGCCGTTATTAGCCGACTGAGTACCATTCTTGAGGATAATAGTTTGCCTCTTTACCTCAGCCAGTTATTGCTGAAATTACAACAGCATTATCACTATCTTGTTGAGCAGATTAAAGATTTGGAATCCCAGTTGAAACGAAAGTTGGACGAAGATGAGGTTGGACAGCGCTTGCTGAGCATTCCCTGCGTCGGAACACTGACAGCGAGTACTATTTCAACTGAGATTGGCGACGGGAGGCAGTACAGCACGGGAGGGACGACATTGCTGGGAATTAGTAAGCGAGGTAATAAAAAGATCCGAACTTTGTTGGTTCAATGTGCCAGGGTATTCATACAAAAACTGGAACACCAGTCTGGCAAATTGGCCGATTGGGTCAGGGATTTACTGTGCCGGAAAAGCAACTTTGTCGTCACTTGTGCTCTGGCAAACAAGCTGGCCAGAATAGCCTGGGCCCTAACGGCACGACAGCAAACTTATGTAGCATAACGGCAGAAATACACCGGTTTAAAGAATTACTGATCTGGTTTTGCGAATACTGATATTGATGATACTAACGGCCCACCGGCCTGTTGAGGAACCTGTAAAACGGAAAGGCTCATTGAAGCCGTATATTTTCTGGAGGTTCATCAGGCGCGGAACTCATCAAGGCGCGGGAATAAAATCCCATTCAGACGCCGGATAGATTCAAGCAAGCCAACTTGTCGTCAAAATCGGTGTTGCAAAAACGGGAGTGACCATAGATTCCGTTTTCTGAGACGTCCCCTAGCTGGCTTATCAGGCAGATTCCGGACCGCTTTTTTGACGTTTTATCCGGAACCGAATGCGCGGAAATTGATGGTATTGCGCATGACGGTTTACTGCATGATACTGAACACAAGACAGCATACCCTGTTGCAGGAAGAGGTTTCCGAAAGGTGGATAACTGATCGGATGCTATCAGTCCATCACATCATCATGGCACCGACAGTTCCCGGACCCCATCCCCGACAGCATCAGAACCAATATCCTCCCGCTATGCGGTGTATTTAACGAGAGAGTCATAAATGGAGCAACTGAACGGCACGCCGCCTTGCCTTATGAAGGCGTGGAAGAAGCATGAACACGAACTTCTTTGCTGGTTACTCAGACAAGTGGGTAATGAGGCTGATGCTGATGATCTGATACAGGAAACCTTTCTCCGGGCAATACGACAACATGGGAAATTCTGTGCCATCGTGAATGCCAGAGCCTGGCTGTTTGAGGTTGCCCGGCATCTGCTTATTGATAAAAGCCGCCAGCAGCGTCCATTTATGCCTCTCCACGATGATTTATCATTGCCGGATAATACGCCTGAAACTGTCGACTCACTGGCTGGTTGTCTGCCCCGCATCCTGGATAAAATGGCAGAGTCTGATCGGATTATCCTTACGCTCTGTGATCTTGAGGGGATGAAACAGGCTGATTTTGCAGACCGAAATGGTCTGACACTTGCGGCAACCAAATCGCGTTTATCCCGGGCGAGGGATAGGCTGCATAGGAAACTTTCCAGCAATTGCCAGATCAGACTGGATGAGTATGGTCGGGTATGTTGTTTCACTCCCAAGTGAAGAATCTGTTTCCCCTTCTGGGGTTACCGATAAGCTATTGCAGTGAAATCCTGTTCAATAACATTTCTCAGCAAATGAAATAAATCGAAAAAAACTGCATCCTTTTCTGTCAAACAGCGTCTTCCCGAAAAACAACCGTCGTGAGGCCTGTCCGTTATGTTCCAGATTTTCACTGATTTTGCCACCTAGCTGGTCTATGAATGCCTTAGTCTGAGTCCTGCAACCAAACTCGGGGAGGCGATCCACTTTTTTGTCGAAGACGTGAGCAAAATTTTCGTTCTCTTGCTGGTCATGATCTACTTTGTGGCCATACTACGGGCCTCGCTGGATATTGAGAGGGTAAGAAACTATCTTGCAGGTAAGCACCGTGGAATGGGGTATTTACTGGGCTCCTGCTTTGGCGCCGTTACTCCGTTCTGTTCCTGCTCAAGTATCCCGGTATTTCTGGGGTTTACTTCGGCTGGTATCCCCCTCGGGATTACCATGGCCTTTCTCATCACATCCCCCCTTATCAATGAAGTCGCCGTCCTGCTTCTGGTCAGCCTGCTCGGATGGAAGTTCACGCTCATTTATATTGCTGTCGGAATGGCTGTTGGTATGGCTGGCGGTGCTTTTCTTGATCGGATTAAGGCCGAACGCTGGTTAGCCGATTTTGCCGCCGATGCCCTCAGAGACGGGCAGCAACATCAAACTGATGAGATCCGACAATCTACCATGGCACCGCATATGCCTCTCTCAAAGCGACATGCCTTTGCTAAAGAGGAAACTCTCACCATTTTTAAGCGTGTCTGGCTCTGGGTCATTCTCGGAGTAGGACTTGGTGCGGCATTGCATGGATTTGTGCCCGACGGATGGATCGCGTCGCATCTCGGTGCCGGTCAGTGGTGGACTGTCCCTGTAGCTGTGCTGGTTGGCATACCTCTCTATTCCAATGCTACCGGTGTGATCCCTGTGATGGAGAGTCTGATCACGAACGGCCTGCCAGTGGGGACAACTCTGGCTTTTTGCATGAGCACTGTGGCTGCCAGCTTTCCTGAGTTCATTCTGCTCAAACAGGTGATGAAGTGGCAATTACTGTGCACCCTGCTGTTGCTGTTGTTGACCTCTTTCACACTGGTTGGCTGGATTTTTAACGTTGTATTCCCGTTAATTCCCTGAAGAGGATTATAAAATGAAGCATGTAAAAGTACTGGGTACAGGCTGTTCCGGTTGTAAAACAACCATCCGCCTTATCCAGCAGGTGGCTGATGAGAGAGGCGTCGCTATTCAGCTTGAAAAAGTGGAGTCACTGTCTGAAATAATGAAACACAAAGTGATGGCGACCCCGGCGGTTGTCGTTGATAACATCGTTGTACATACCGGAGGAATACCATCAAGAGACATTATCGAAAGCTGGCTCTGACCTGCAGGCAGGGAAATAATTCCTGTTCGTTCATTGCCTGAAATATCAAGCTCTGATCTCTGTAGAGGACTTCCGGCAGCCCCTTTTTTAATGAAAAGTTCAGACCCAGAGATGAAGGTATACCTTCATCTCTGTCGCGGAGCTCCGCCACAGCAGGTAAAGTTTACACTCTGATATCTCACTTATCACAGTCAGTTCAGGTCCGTTTTTTGCTCTCTGACAGCTGGCCGTCTTACTGCAGTCCCTGTTCAGCCTTTAGTTATCATATTCCTGACGCTTATTCGTTTAAAGTCTGAAACTTCGCTTCAAGCTCAAGTATTCTGAGACACATCTGCTCAATAAGTTCTGGTGTGATGGTTTTTTTAAAACGAGCGATGAGTTCAGCATCCGTGTCATCCATATATTTTATGGGTTTATCAAATGCAACCTGGCTAAGCTGGGCAAGCGCAAGAACTTCATCAATCATAAGGATTTTCTTCATAATGTCGCCTTTTCTTCCCGACTCAGGGTTTTAATGCCAGTCTGGAATTAAGTTTTCCCGGATTTTCCTCCGGGTTCCGACTTATCTGAGCATTAACAGCGGGACTCTGGTCTGTTCGAGCATCGCAGTTGTGTTACTGCCGATGAAAAAACGTCGCAGGGAAGAGTGCCCATATGCCCCCATGACAATCAAATCCACGCCGTTGTCTGCGGCGTAACGACAAAGCGCCTCCGTTACCGAGCGTCCTTCAGCTAACCGGGATATCGCACTGATGCCAGCGCACTGCAGACTACGCTTTGCCTCTTCGAGGGTATGAGCATCGCCGTTAACCATTACGATATGACATTCCAGGCTCTGCAGCAGAGGGCTGAGCGTCAGTCGACGCAGGTTTCTCCGGCTTTCCTCACTGCCATCAAACGCAAACATGACTCTTGAAGGTACAGAAAAAGTTTCAGGTACAATCATTACCGGCTTTTTCTGCAGGCGGATAATGCTCTCCAGATTGCTGCCAACCGGGTTCTGTGCTCCCCGGCGACCGAGCACCATCATACGAATACCCTTCAGGTCAGCCAGGATGATATCCAGTGCGCCATGTTTCTGAAGTTGCTGAACATCCGGGATACCGATCTGGCTGAGCAGTTCCGCGCATCCGGCAAGAATGGCGCGTCCCTGAGTCATCAGCAGGCGGTTACGCTCCCCTTCTATTCGGACAAGGTCCTGCGTCAGTTGCTCCCGGCTGTCAATACCGATAGTCCCCGTAAGGTCAGAAACTGCCGGTTGTTCATTTTTTTCAAGCACATGCAGCAGGGCAAGAGGAACGTCAAGCTTCCCGGCAATCCAGGCTGCATACTCACACACGGCGCGTGTTGATGACGATCCATCCACGCAGGCAATAACGGTGTTGTCCATAGCATTAATTCCTGACATTAATGACCTCCCATCAGTTTTTCGATTTCTTCGGGTTTATCGTGAACACCAAAGCGATCAACGATAGTACGGGTTGCTTCGTTCATCCCGCGGATCTCAACGTCTGTTCCTTCTCTGCGGAATTTAATAACCACCTTATCCAGTGCGCTGACCGACGTGATATCCCAGAAATGGGCATGCGTAACATCAATGACAACTTTCTCTGCAGCTTCGCGAAAATCAAAATACGCCATAAAGCGGTCGGCGGAGGCAAAGAACACCTGCCCGGTGACCTTATAGAGCCGGGACTCTTCCCTGAGTTCTGAAGAGACAGCCAGAAAACGCGCCACTTTAGTGGCAAAATTCAGGGAAGCGATAAGCACACCGGTCAGTACCCCGAATGCCAGATTATGAGTGGCCACCACCACCACCACTGTTGCCAGCATCACCACGCTGGTAGAAATGGGATGGCTTTTAAGGTCGGTAACTGAACGCCATGAAAAGGTACCAATCGAAACCATGATCATTACGGCGACAAGCGCGGCCATAGGGATTTGCGAGACCAGGTCCCTCAGAAAGACTACCATACACATCAGGACCACACCGGCAGTGAGGGTGGACAGACGGCCCCGACCGCCGGATTTCACGTTGATAACAGACTGACCAATCATTGCACAGCCCGCCATTCCCCCGACAAATGAGGTGCAGATATTAGCGATGCCCTGAGCCTTGCATTCCCTGTTTTTATCACTGGGGGTATCCGTCATATCGTCCACAATCGTGGCTGTCATCATTGATTCCAGTAACCCTACAATGGCGAGGCCTGCGGAGTAAGGGAGAATAATCAGGAGCGTATCAAGATTCAGCGGGATATCCGGCACCAGGAAGACCGGCAGACTGTCAGGCAGTTTGCCCATATCCCCGACCGTACGCACGTCCACATGCAGCCATATGGCAATCGCCGTAAGCACCACGATACAGACAAGGGGTGAGGGGATTGTTTTATTCAGATACGGGAAGAGGTAGATAATGGCGAGCCCTACTGCCGTCATAGCATAAACATGCCAGGTCACATTGGTGAGCTCAGGTAACTGCGCCATGAAAATCAGGATCGCGAGTGCATTAACGAATCCGGTCACCACGGAGCGTGAGACGTAGCGCATGAGACCGCCGAGTTTAAGATAACCGGCTATCAGCTGGAATACGCCGGTCAGTACGGAGGCAGCCAGTAAGTACTGTAGTCCATGATCCTTCACCAGGGTCACCATCAGGAGCGCCATTGCCCCCGTTGATGAAGATATCATCGCCGGGCGACCACCAAAGAAGGCCATAATCAGCGGGATACAGAAAGCGGAGTAAAGCCCCACCTGAGGGTCAACACCGGCAATAATGGAAAAGGCGATCGCTTCTGGAATGAGTGCGAGCGCGACAACAATACCAGCCAGCACGTCACCACGGACGTTACCCAGCCAGTCCTTACGCGTCGAGGACAGCAACATAGTAATTTCTCAGTTTTTAGATGTAGTTAGCCCCGGAGGACATAAGTTTCAAATACGATAAAACACATCCGCAGACGGGATGTTATTACGTGCGTTCTGAGGCTCGCTCAGTACGGCGGAGGAAGGGAAAACTCAGGGTGGCGTAATGCGCATGATCAGCAGATAAATCCTTGAAAGCAGGTACTCAGCCCTCAGTGAACAGAATAAGTCAGCGTAATGTACTTTAGTGCTGACCACGTGCTCTGTATGATACAGAATCTATCTACTATAAACGAAAATACAGCACGATCAATGCTCACACTCTATATGGGACGTTCGTACCTGGACATGATTATCTGTGTTCAATGTCCCCGCATGACCGTCTTAACATCCAGAATATTACGTTTCCAAAAAAACCAGAAATGATTAAAAAATGAGCTTAACGAATGGAAGGGACTTCCCCTGGATATGCGCCTGATTAACTCTTGTGCAATCATGGGGTAAACATAGCCCCGGAGGGATTCGTTATGACCATCACGACTGTCGGTATCGATCTTGCTAAAAATGTGTTCGCTGTTCACTGCGTTGACCAACACGGTAAAACTGTTCTGGTTAAACCCAAAGTATCGCGTGCTGCCCTTCCTGAGCTGATTGCCAGTTTACCTCCCTGTGTTATCGGGATGGAGCCATGCTCCGGGGCTCACTACTGGGCAAGGTTGTTTCGGCAATATGGTCATGAACCACGGCTGATGGCTGCTAAATTTGTATCTCCTTACCGCATGGCCGGTAAATCAGGCAAAAATGATGCAGCTGATGCTCAGGCTATCTGTGAAGCAGTTCGTCGCCCGCATATGCGGTTTGTACCAGTGAAGGATGAGAGCCAGCAGGCGATGCAATGCCTACACCGTATCAGACAGGGTTTTATCGAAGAGAAAACAGCAACATATAACCGATTGAGAGGTTTGATATCGGAATTCGGTGTCATCGCCCCACAAAGTACAGATGCCCTGCGTCACATGGTTTCTGAGCAGAAGAGTTCTTTGCCACTTCAGGTTCAACAATGTGTTAATGACCTGCTGGAACACATTGATCGTATTGAAGATAATATTACTGAATATGACCGGATTTTGTCCCGCATGGCAAAAACAGATCACCGCAGCCAGCGATTGATGGAACTGAAAGGGATTGGTCCCACAACGGCCTGTGCGCTGGTCGCCAGTATCGGTAATGCACACGATTTTAAAAATGGGCGACAACTGGCAGCCTGGCTGGGACTAACGCCATCGCAGTACAGCAGTGGTGGGAAATCAAAGCTTGGCAGGATAACTAAAGCTGGCGATTCGTATCTGCGAACGCTACTGGTTCAGGGGGCTCGTTCGGTTCTGATTGGTGCCGAGAAAAGGACTGATTTATTCAGTCGTTGGGTCTGTTCACTGGTCGATCGCAGAGGATACTGGCGTGCCGTTGTAGCCATCGCCGCCAAAAACGCAAGGCTGTGCTGGGCATCATTGCATTACGGTGATGATTTCAGGCTGTACTCAGCCAGCTAAAGCACGAAACAAAATAACCATCTGACCTGCAATTCGTTGATGATAAAGGGTTAGACCCCGTGAGGCCTATCTGGCTATTGTACAGGATATACGTATCCGCTTAACGAACAAGAACCTCACGCGCGTCTTTCATCAGGGTCCGAATCGATGACGATTCATCATGGCCGTTTATAGTACCGCAGTCTCTCCCCTTTATTTTTACTGAAGAGCAGACAGAAACCATAAACACCGGCGTTGACACGCCGGGGAAGCCCTTATAGTACAATAATTTTCGATATCCAAACTGACCCCAATCACATCACTGCCCGGTTGTATGCGCGAGGTTACCGACTGCGGCCTGAGTTTTTTAAGTGACGTAAAACCGTGTTGAGGCCAACGCCCATAATGCGTGCACTGGCGCGACATCCGACGCCATTCATGGCCATATCAATGATTTTCTGGTGCGTACCGGGCTGAGAGGCGGTGTAAGTGAACTGTAGTTGCCATGTTTTACGGCAATGAGAGCAGAGATAGCGCTGATGTCCGGCAGTGCTTTTGCCGTTACGCACCACGCCTTCAGTAGCGGAGCAGGAAGGACATCTGATGGAAATGGAAGCCACGCAAGCACCTTAAAATCACCATCATACACTAAATCAGTAAGTTGGCAGCATTACCTATTATCCGTATATTAAGTCAGCATCAGAATGCCGGCCGTCATATCAACTGGCAATAGTCAGTTACCACATTGCGCTACGTGAAAACTGACAGGGTTACAGGGGTGTACCAGGTCAGAATTCACGTAGCGCATCCTCTTCTTCTCTGCTCCATTCTCATTATGGTCCGATCATGTATGTCCTGGCATTACCCCATTTCTCCCAAAAACCGTAAAACAGCCCTCAGGCCGCGTCATGACTGGCTTTAACGTGGATCTATGTTGAAAAAGGATCCTTTACGCATTTGGTTTTACCCGCAATAATGCGGGATAAGACAATAAAAGGATCCGCGCGCTGCGATTTATTGTCATGGCAGGATCGGCCGGTCAGGTGCAAAATACCTGTATCCATAAAAAGTGCGTGCGCTACGTGAAAAATAGCCGATGAACAACGTCATTCCCCTGCAGAATTCACCAGAACGCGTTTCGTTGTTGCCGATCGCCCCGGGCGTTGATTTTGCGACCGCCGTGGCATTACGACGCATGGCCACCTCCACCGGTGCCACCCCGGCTTATCTGCTGGCGCCGGAAGTGAGTGCCCTCCTCTGGTATATGCCCGACCAGCGCCATCACATGCTGTTCGCCACCATGTGGAACACCGGTATCCGTATCGGAGAAGCCCGGACGCTGACCCCGGAGTCATTTGATCTCGATGGTCTGCGACCCTTTGTGCGGGTACTGTCTGAAAAAGTACGGGCCCGACGCGGGCGCCCACCGAAAGATGAGGTCCGCCTGGTCCCGCTGACCGATATAAGCTATGTCAGGCAGATGGCGAGCTGGATGGTCACCACCCGTCCCCGCCGGCGTGAACCGCTGTGGGCCGTCACCGATGAAACCATGCGTAACTGGCTGAAGCAGGCCGTTAAGCGGGCCGAAGCTGACGGGGTCCATTTTTCAATTCCGGTAACGCCCCATACCTTCCGGCACAGCTATATCATGCATATGCTCTATCACCGCCAGCCCCGGAAAGTGATTCAGGCGCTGGCCGGCCACAAGGATCCGCGCTCGATGGAGGTATATACCAGAGTGTTTGCGCTGGATATGGCGGCCACACTAGCCGTGCCGTTCACCGGTGACGGGCATGATGCCGCGCAGATCCTCCGGACACTTCCCCCTCTGACGTGACAACGTCACTCGCCACAGTTTATATAAGCTGTAGTGAGTAAATCTTCCCGGAGATAAGCTGTAGTGAGTGAAATAAGCTGTAGCAGGCAACATAAGCTGGAGTAAGCAGATTGTGATATGTGGAAGCCTGATGCAATAAGTCCGCAGGGCTGCGGCAACTGCAGAAAAACAATGGTGGAAGTTTGTTGCTCAGGAAGCACGGGCCTCAGACATGAGCCGCACTCATCACCGCTTATATAAGCTGTAGTGAGCAGGACACTCACCAGAGGCAGCAATATAAGCTGTAGCAAGTAAACAGAGAGGTGTTACTCACTACAGCTTATGT